>JAPKAJ010000248.1 GCA_028825345.1 Arenicellales bacterium
TTTCCGATACATATTTATGAACGGCGTCCCTGATCTTGCCGCCGTCTTCGAGGAACGTTGCCGTCTCCGACAAAATTGTCTCTAGGAAATCCCCGTCCTTGATAGAGGGCAAATTGATATTCACATTCATTATCGCTCCCGCCAACCCGGCATAGGCCTGCTGCGATGCGACACCAAGATCGCTCAGCGTGTTGGGGTTAGATTTTCCGACGAGGTTTTCGGCCAGTCTCAAGACCGCAAGACATTCGCGCGCGATGCCCAGAGGCGACTGAACCGCCTCCTTGTAGGCGGCCTGTACAGCGTCTCGTCTTGTCACCTTTTCGTCATCGGTCTCTTTGGGCATTTTGAACCCGGCCATCACGCCGTTGAACGCTTCGGTATCGAGGTCGACCCGTTTTAGCAGGCTTTTTGAGAGAATCTGGCCATTGTCAAGGATCCCTTCGAGTTCGCTCTCAAAGGGTTCGAACCCTTTCTTGCCGATACTCAGCCGGCAGACCATTGAAACCAGGTCCGCTCCGAGGGATCCCGAAAGCGCCGCCACACTACCACCGCCCGGCGCGGGTGAATCAGATCCAAGCACCCGGCTGAATTCTTCAACTGATAAGTCTACGAGCATTTTTATTATCCTCTCTAATTTTGCGCTAACCCTTACGGACTGACCCGGCGCCCACTTCCTGAGCAGCGCTGGGCAATCACCAAGGAAGTGGGATCAGGCTAATTCTCGAGTTCGAAGAGGTGGTTCTCGATAATCTGGGTCTTGTAATCCCAAGGCCCGTTGATCCCCTCGAGCTGCAGGTACCACTCTGCGGTCTGGACAAGCACCTCGGCCGAAATCGTGCCACAAACTTGCCCGGCCAGAACAGTAACCCCATAGCGCGCAGCCTCGGCCTTCAACAGATTGAAGACGCGGTGGATTGGAGTCTGCAGAGGGTTGCTGATCTCGCAGGACACCACCGTGCAGGCCTGGCCGGTGCGACGGTGAGTCTGAGGCAGGCCGATCACGCCCTGGATATTGAAAAAGCCGCCATGTTTGCCACGCACAGCGCGGGCCAGCTTCTTTGCGATATCCAGATCGGTCGTATCCAGCACCACGTTGAAATAAGCATCGTGTTCCTCCAGCGCACCGACGATCGTGGCGCCTGCCGTCGGATGAAGCTTCGCGGGCCCGATGTCGGGAGCGCGCTCCGGATCGATCAGGACAGACTCTTTGAGCCCCTCGTAATTGCCCTTGCGGATGGCGGTCAGGCCTTCGCGGTCGGGGCGGCGTGCGTTCTTGCCGGTGTAATAGATCGGCACGTCGTAACGCTTGTAGAGCTCCTGGCCCAATTCCTCGGCAAATTCGACGCATTCTTCGATCGTGATGCCCTTGGCCGGGTAGATTTCGATTGTGTCCACGGCCCCAATACGCGGATGGCGGCCGTGCTGCTGATCCATATCAATCAACTCGTAGGCCTTGCCGGCGGCATCGAGCAGCGCGTCTCTCACCGCCTCGGGGCGTCCGAGCACTTCGGCCGGTAGACGATCAAAATCAGCGTCGGGCTCGTATCCGATCAGCTTCACACCGTCGCGTCCACGGAGCTGATCCATAATCTTCTCGATAACGTCTTCGCGTGTACCGTCGCTAAAATTGGGATCGGTAAGTATGTAGCCGGCCATCGGAAACGTCTCCCTATGAGATTCAAGGTTTTGTTTTGCTGATTGCAAAGTGTCGGCCTCACCGCTCCGATGAGGTTCGGCGGCTATTTAACAGTCCCTTGCTGCCGCAATGCAAGCTTCCTGCCCGCCGTGCGTTTCACCTATACCGTCATGTACACCAAAATGGATATATACCAGAACTGGCGCTTGAAAGATCCGGCGTGGAATCTTGACTCACCTCTAAAAGTAAATCGCATAAGCGACTAATACTTTGGGGCGACTACGATCAAGTTCGAGCAGTCACCGGATGGTGACAGTGTTGGTGCGTGTGCTGATGGTCGTGCGATACGACTAAAAGGACGCACTGAGATGCAAGTGGGTGTGAACAACTAATTCGGTTTCACTGAAATTTCCTTTTGAAAAGTAAAACCTCCGCATACCGCGGGGGCGCGTTTGGTTTACAACGATAGTGATGACTAAATCTTCACAGGCACTATCGTAGATTTGCGCCTGACCACTCTTCCTCCTAACTGGTGGTCAGAGGTCTCGCTCATGCATCTCTCCGAGCTATTGGATGCAGGGCGGGGCCTTTTTATGGTCAGTGACAAACAGCAATAGGGTGTTGTTAAAACCCACTGTTGAACCACCTTTTGCTGTTCTGATTGGGGCAGAAGAGATTGATTGGTGCAGGAGGGTTTTGAAAATAAACCGTAAGTCTTTGATTTATTGGTGGGCCGTGCAGGGATCGAACCTGCGACCGCCTGATTAAAAGTCAGATGCACAAGCATCGATACGTAGATGTGTTTCATTACAAAACCAATGCCATACTAATCCCCTGTACGAGATCCGAAACGGACAATTAAGTATTTCGGATAAACCAGAAGTAAGCGAACAACTGTTCGGCGCCGGTCGGTGTCCGGTGCGTTTCGTTGATGGTTTCAACCAGCCGAAAGGCTTCTCCCAGAGTCGCTGAGATCTTTTCCGCATCGTACTGCACCACATCCAGGCCGCTGCACTTGTTTGAGCCGCCTACGGCAAACGTCGCTAGGATCAGGTGCCCCTGTAGTGCCAGAGTTTCATTCAATCGGCTCAGGTAGGCCTGCCGATCACTTGGATCGACCAGGAAATGAAACGTTGCCCGGTCATGCCACAGGTCAACCGGGCGCGAAAAGGAATACGTCGTGATATCGCCATGGTGCCATTGTACTTTTGTTGTATTGGTGCCCAAGCGTTTGCGAACCAGTGATAGTGCATGGGCGGAAGTATCCAGCACCGCCAGGTTGTCGTACCCCCTGAGCAGCAACTGGTCAACCAGAGTAGAGGTGCCACTTCCGATATCTAGTAGGGCGGCGGTTGTGGGTAATCCTGTCTTTTCGATCAGGCAATGGGAGAGAGTCGGCTCGGGTTGGTACCAGCTGACTTCAAAATGTGATTTTGTGTTGTAAACCTGTTCCCAGTGCCGCTCCCTCGCTTCTGTTTGCATCGGCAAATGTATAGGTGCCTTGGTCATGCGTTTTGTCATCCTTACTATTCGTAGAAACAATTGGGCAGGGTATTTCATACCGCTATCTTATTCCTGTTTGGCAGAACCTTGAAGGCTTGTAGGAAGTGCCGTTCAGTCCTCGACCAGGTCACCCGTCACCGGTAGCGATCTACGGCATCGGAAAACCGATACCGTAATGGTGCATTGGGTGGGGAGTAGGCCCTAGTGATCTGGGCAGATTCTGTTTGTCTGACCCACTTGGTCGCATCGGACCGCTTACGGAATGTGGCCGAAACCCAAGGCTGATTCTTTATCCGAACCTGGGCACGATAGCGCACATGACCGGTTCGCGTAACACGTCTATGAATGGTTGCCATTGCAGTTCCCTCATGTCGTTTTGACACTCGGCATTGCCGGGACATTTGGGAATGTGCTGCACCGTATTTGCACCCTGACGAGTCAGCTTCGCCACAGGCAAACCTAAGCCATTGAAAAGATGGTGGCTATGGGTAGATTCGAACTACCGACCCCGGCAT
>JAPKAJ010000249.1 GCA_028825345.1 Arenicellales bacterium
TACAGGCAGTAAACGCTAGACCTCGCAAAAGACGGCGTTTATTCTTCCTATACCCGTACGGTTTAGATTTCCCTTGGTCAGCTCTCAGCGAAGCATCTGATCAGTTCAAAAGCACTATTGCTTGAGCATGTAAAGCAATCCTAACTGGTAATCCCTTAGACAAATTATGGCGGCGAAGTGCGCCAGGGCGAAGCTGCAATCGCAGCACCTCTCCACCGCTGTTGTTTACGATTACGGAAACCAAAGCTGAACTTCCCATCTCGATTACCTCGACAACTTCGGCCGGCAAAATAGTTCCAAGACTTGATTCGTTCGGGTGGTTATCTTTTACCAGGAAGACATCAGATGTCCGAATCGTCCAGTGAATCGTGTCATAAGGCTGGGATTTCGGTCCCTCCGCAGCTGTCAACAAAACGTCACCCCAGCGAAGTGTGATTCCGGACGCGTCCGAGCCCGCCCACTCGGCCTTTGCAAGATTAGCGAAATTCATCAGGCGCGCAGCCTCGACGGTGGAAGGTCTACGCAACAGTTCACGAGTTGGCCCCTGCTGTATCACCTTCCCGCGACGTAGCAACACCAACGTTTCTGATAACTCTGCCGCTTCATCCAGATCATGAGTGACAAAAAGCACGGTCATAGCCAGGGCGTCCTGCAAGCGCTTCAGCTCCACGCGGAGACGCTTCCGGGTGCTATGGTCGAGTGCTGAGAACGGCTCATCGAGTAGCAGCAGTTTTGGTTTTCTGGCAAGAGCGCGTGCCATCGCGACCCGCTGGCTCTGGCCCCCCGAAAGTTCATTGGGACGGCGATCTGCGAGACCGCCGATACCGACGATATCGAGACAGTTCTGTGCCTCACGACTTCGTTCGCGACGTCGCAGGTGGGTGAGCGCAGCTCCCACGTTTTCAGCGGCGGTGAGATGCGGGAACAATCCGAATGTCTGGCTGACAAAACCCAATGGCCGCTGATAGGCTGGCCTGAAGTACCTTGCTCCTGTGTTCGCCCAAATATCCTTATCAAAACTTACCAGCGAGTGTTCGGTGGTCAGTAGACCGGCTACCGCGCGGAGTACACTGGTCTTCCCACTGCCTGAAGGGCCGACGATCGCGGAAAGAGTTCCAATGGGTAACTGGAAATCGACCCCTAGGGAGGGTAGATCATGCTCCAGGAAGATCGACAACATCAGGCGCTCTTCTGCCTTTGTTGACCACGCCTTTCCAGAACCCCATAGCCAAGCGCCACCGTAACCAGTGAGATCAGCAGTAAAAAGCCTGCCATGCGTCCTGCCGCAAGCGGATCAAAAGCTTGGACACGATCAAATATAGCTATAGATAAAGTTCGAGTTTCTCCGGGGATATTACCGCCGACCATCAACACCACTCCAAATTCACCAAGCGTGTGCCCCAGAGTCAGAACCGCCGCCGACAGCACACCCGGCCAGGCGAGAGGCATCTCGATCCGTGTGAAAGTTTGCCAGGGTGTCATTCCACAGCACGCGGCAGCATCGTACAGTTCGTTGGAGACAGCCTCAAAAGCTCGTTGCACCGGCAGAATGGCGAAAGGCAGGTTAACCAGTATTGAAGCCACTACGAGACCCGGAAAACTGAAGACCAATGAAACCCCAAACCAGGACATGATGAACTCTCCGATGGGCGACCGTGTGCCGGTGAACACTAGAAGGTAATAGCCGACCACCGTGGGCGGAAGGACCAGAGGCAGCGCAAAAAACGCCTGTAGCCAGGGTCGTGCTCGAGTCTGCGTTTTTGCCAGCCAACGACCCGTCACGATACCGATGGGAAGGAGCAAAACGAGGGTCCAGGCTGCGAGCTGCAACGATAGATGAAATGCGTTCCAGTCCATTTCTGGGATAAACCAGCCCGACGGCTAACGTTGCAGAGTTCGGTTAGTTGGTCTGGGAGCGAGTAATCCGTGACGCATGAAGATTTCCCGAGAATCAATGGACTGCAGATATGCAAAGAACTCACGCGTCTTTTGATCGGCGCCGGGCAACAGAACCATTTGCTGATGAAGTTCAACGCTCGGAAAAGTCTCTTTGGGCAGGGCCTGGAGCTGCCCGATCTCTTGCAGTTTTGCTAACCGTGCAAGTGGCAGCGGCACCAACGCCACATCGACATCACCCTGGAGCGCGTACTGGACTGCTTGTCCCGCGTTGGCACCGAGCAGAAGTACCTGCCTCGCTCGGGTCCAGGTGCCTGCATGTTCTAAAGCCGCCCTTGCGGCACTGCCATAGGGCGCATACTCTGGATTGGCTATCACTAAGCGCTGAACAGCGCCGTTTTGGAGAGCATAGTCAAGCGCCATCAGCGGATTCTCGGTCTCGCCAAGCAGTCCGGATCGGCTATATAGTGCCAGCACACCCTCCGCATAAGTCACCGGTGACCCCTGAGTTAATCCAAGGCCCACCAGCCACTGCACATAAGCCGTATTTGCGGATAGAAACAGTACATAAGGGGCACCGTTCGCAATCTGATTTGCCAAGGTGCCCGATGACCCAAAAACCAGCCTGACGGATTCCCCTCTAACCTCGTTATAACGAGTGGATATCTCTTCAAGCGCAGGCCGAATACTTGCCGCAGCCGCTATTAGTGGCCCACCCGCCATCACTGTGGTCGAACAGAAGGTGGTACTGATCCACAAAAACAGAACAACGGTGCAGGTTCGGAAATCTTTCACACTTCCTGGACCGTAAGCAAATTGGTATCCAAAGCGATCGTTCGCAAACGTTCCGGATCTTGCTGCTGCGCTGCATGACACAGGAGATAACGCTCAAAGCGGCTAAGATCCGCCCATTTTGCATAAACCCGGGCATCCTGTCTGAATTCGGAGATCTCCAGCGGCTCTGCTTGATTAAGCCACAGTGTTATAGGCGGCGCCGCCGGAGCAATTCGCGGCATTACCTCTCGGTTAGCAGATTCCAGCGCCTGGCTAAGAACTCGAAAAAAATGTTCTTCGCCAGCAGGGCCTTCGAACGGAGTATCGATGAGATTCTGGCGATCATTGTCGCTGAAAGCGCGCCAATCCGTAAGGTGAATCTTAGCCCCGGCCAGATCAAGTTTCATCCGCACAACTAGGGGAATATTGCGTCTTTCTGGATCTTTTGCGCGCTCCAACGCGAGCACCTGTTCCATGAGCTAACTCCTTTGATGTGGGAGAGTCGTGTCACCATTCTGCCAGTCGGGGGACGACCCTCATATAATATTCTAACTATTAAATCATTGCTTAAAACACTCTAACTATCAATTGATTTGTATTGACACTCTAACTATCAATTGATTTGAAATAACAATTTTCAATTCTGCCTATTAGTGATAGTTTATCAATGACCAAATAGTAGATAGTTTATCTATAACCAAAATTGACTGATCACCATATTAGGTAAATTAAATCTTGGTCAGTTAATGTTGCTTCTGTTGAGCTTTAGCTAACAACTTTATAGGAGAGGAGTAGTTATGACGAAAAAACAGATATTGCAACCGATCTCACGAAGTTCACCCGAGAAGTACTCTGAGGGAACGGCGCGGGAAGAGGGAGCACTTAAACCCACCACACGACGCTCGTTTTTAACTGGCGCAGCTTCGGCAGTTGCGGCAGCGACAGTCGCGTCGACAACTGGAGCCGTCGCGGCAT
>JAPKAJ010000028.1 GCA_028825345.1 Arenicellales bacterium
CACTTCACTCATCTGCGCCACAGAGCCCGCTAAGTTGAATACGTCGGCACCTTGCTTTGGCGTTCTGGCTGCCTGTATAAATATTTTCGCCACATCATCAACGTATTGAAATCCGTTGTAACCACCAAAGCTGATGCGGTAATTCTCATTTCGCACTGCCGCGAGCATCGCCTGGGTGGGGGTGGATGTCACACCTTGGTCACGCCCGGGCCCGTAGACGGTATAGGGGCGAAGGCCAATACTGGCGATCTGGTTATCCTGCCAGTACACCGTTGCGGTACCCTCGTTGGCCTGCTTGTAGACGCCATAATGTGTTTGTGGATGCAGCACCGCATCATGTTGCAAGAGCTTAGTTGAATAAAATTCACTGCTACCAAAGACCGCGATGCTGCTGGCATAGACCAACTGGCTGATACCGGCTTCCTTGGCGGCTTCGAATAGATTTGCCGTGCCCACGACATTGACTGCAGCACCGAGCGGCGGGTCTGCCTTGCAAAAAGGAACTTGAAGGGCGCCCAGGTGAATGATATGGGTCGCACCGGATTGCGTTACTGATCGTTTGACAGTATCGGTATCAGTCACATCTCCTTTGATAAAATTTACCGCGTCGAGCTCTTTTTGGGTCATGATCAGCTCGAGTCGATGCCGATTCGAACTGAGATCAAACACAGTAACAGGGGTGTTTGATTGCACCAGATTTCGCACGACCCAGGCGCCAATACAACCCATGGCACCCGTGACAAAAAAGTGTTCATTACTCATCGGAATTCCTCGTTAGTTATCGGTTTGGTACGCCGTGGGTTTGTATAGCGTTCGGTATATTCCAATGGGAGATACTCCTTGTTTACGACGTTGGTTGCAACCGACGCAGGCGGAAAAATTAAAAGCAGAGGTCATCTATCCCAAATTCCTGACAATTGTGCATCGGGAATGTATAGTGCGACTCTACCAGTATCGCTCAGCGGCAAAGGTTTACCCACCGCTGGAGCCGCGTTGTTCTGACTGGCAACAGATTGTCTGTCGACGATGTCTTTCGTCGGAGCGATCTGGTTCAATCCACCCGTTTTGAGCTGGCGATGACAAACCGGGTTTCCCTGATATCTGGCAGGAGATGCGGTTTGTGGCAACGCACGAGCCAGGCAATAGTGAGAATGCAAGAGTGAATCATCGATCAAACTGGTTTTATGGTTGGACCGTTGTCGCGGTCTGCACAGTGACCATGACGCTGGGTTATGGTGTGCGCCATTCCTTTGCGGTTTTCTTTACCCCAATACTCGACCAGTTTGGGTGGAGTCGAGGCAGTACCGCCATAATGTTGTCCCTTCACCTGTTGGTCTATGGCGCTGTTGCACCATTTACGGGGGCGCTGAGCGATCGTTGGCGGCCCAAGCGAATGATTTTACTCGGCGCCGGCATCACCGCCTTAGCAACCGCCGCTTGTGGCCTCGCCTCCGAGTTGTGGCACTTCTATATTATCTTTGGGGTTGTCACACCCATTGGCCTGGCTCTTATCGGGGCTCCCGTCATCAATCCGACGATTACCAACTGGTTCTACAAGTTCCGGGGGATAGCCTTCAGTTTGGCACAGATGGGTGGTGGACTCAGTTTTCTCTTCGCCATTTATGCGGAAACCATGATTTCGGCTTTTGGCTGGAGGATGGCCTATTTTGTACTGGGCCTGACGTTGCTGGTCATACTGGTGCCGCTGTTTCTTCGTTTCTATGTCTACCATCCCAGAGAAAAGAATTTGGAGCCGCTGGGCATCAAGGACGGAAAGTTAGCAAAAGAAGATGCTGCGACCGGAGAAGTGGAGCAAGGCGGCTGGACTCTAAAACAAGCGAGCCGCACTTATCAGTTGTGGCTGCTGGTTCTGTCACAGACGTTGTTCTGGGGTGTGGGTTGCTACATGTTGCTTGCACATCAGGTTAAGTTTGCTCAAGACATGGGCTACAGCGCCGGTTTTGCAGCAGCGACTTTTGGCCTGTTCGGTATTTCAATGGTGATTGGACAATTGAGCGCGTCGATTTCTGACAAGATCGGAAGGGAGACAGTATTGGTTTTGGGTTGCGCCCTTGCTATTGGATCGGTGTTTGTCTTGACCTTGGTGAAGGATGCCTCGCAATCTTGGATGTTATACACATACGCCATCGGATTTGGACTGGGGGCTGGCCTTCAGGCACCCACGGTGTTTGTGGGTGCATCGGATATTTTTTCCGGCCGGCACTTTGGTGCAATCAATGGGTTGATCCTGGGTGGTATGGGGATCGGTGGCGCAGCCGGCCCGTGGATCGGCGGATACATTCATGATCTTTTTGGCAGTTACCGATATGCCTTTGGCCTGTCTATGTTGTGTTTTGCACTATCGGCAGCTGCTTTCGTAATTGCCGCTCCACGGCGCGCACTGCCACCGCCGCCGGGTTATGTCAGTGTGGCGCCGGCAAAAGAATAAAACGGCTGTTGTGGCTAAGATTCAGGCGCTGTCGACCACCTGCTGCTGTTGCAGACCGAGGCCCTCGACACTGAGTCTGACGACATCTCCAGGTTGCAGATAAACCGGCGGCTTCATGCCGTGGCCGACGCCGGGTGGGGTGCCAGTGGCTATGACATCTCCCGCTTGCAGACTCATGCACTGACTGAGGTAGGAAACAATCTGGCTGACTGGAAAGATCATCGTGCGGGTATTGCCATCCTGATGACGCTTATCATTAACTTCTAACCACATATCCAGATTTTGCGGGTCAGGGACTTCGTTGCGTGTGACCAGCCAGGGTCCGATCGGGCCATAGGTATCACCTGATTTCCCTTTAATCCATTGGCCGCCTTGTTCCAGTTGCCATTGCCGTTCAGAGACGTCATTGATTACACAATATCCGGCCACATGATCGAGTGCGTTCTCCTGGGATACATATTTGGTGTGCGCCCCAATAACAATGCCGAGCTCTACTTCCCAGTCGGTTTTGACCGATCCCCGAATTAATTCGATGTTGTCGTTGGGCCCCGAGATAGCACTGGTGGTTTTCATAAACACGATCGGCTCGGATGGAATAGGCATTCCGGTTTCCTTGGCGTGATCGGTGTAGTTAAGGCCAATACAGACAAATTTACCGATTTGACCGACACAGGGTCCGAGGCGGGGATTGCCTTCAACGCGGGGCAAACTGCTTGGGTCTATCGATGCAATTCGCTCAAGTTCACCCGCTTGGACGGTCGCAGGCGAAATGTCATCTACTATGGATGACAAATCTCGAATGCTGCCTTGGTCATCGAGTATGCCAGGCTTCTCCGCACCGACTTCTCCATATCGCACTAATCTCATAATGGCTCCCTCGCCGTTGATTTAGATGAAAACGCAGTGGTGGTCCCCTGAAAAAATCTTGGTGACAATGGATTCCACACGTCGGTGCTATTGTATGCAATTGCGTCGCCAGCGGCGACTGAAACCGGCTAGAGTGGTTGGTGGGTAACCCACAAGAAATTCGATTGGCCGTGCAACCGGCGTAGCGTAGAATGATAGTGAACCGAAAATTCGGATTGTGGGTGCTCCCCGGGAGTTGCCTTCCAGGCGGGTGTCAGCACTGGGTGGCACGACACCGCAATCTTCAATTAATACAGGACAGAGCATAAGAAAATGAGCATGGAACTTGCGAATAAAGTGGCCCTGGTGACGGGAGGTTCCCGTGGAATCGGCCGCGCAGCCAGCATTGCCCTTGGGCAGGCCGGGGCAAAGATTGCGGTGAACTATATGCACGATGACGCTGCGGCGAAGGCGACATTGTCTGAGATCGAAGAGGTTGGCGGCGGCGGTGCAATCTACCAGGCAGACGTGGCGGACGAATCAGCGGTTCAGGGAATGATCAAGGACATTGAGCAGGCACTTGGTCCGATAGACATACTGGTCACCAGCGCAGGCATCATGAGTGTGCAGCATCACAGCAAGATAACGCTTGAAAATTACCGCGAGATTATGACCACCAATGTTGACGGAACCTTTATCCCCATCATGGCGGTTAAAGATGGCATGATTGCTCGAGGTGTCGGATCTATTGTTTGTATTGCGTCGGTTGCCGGATTGCGGGCGCGACCCACGATGATTCCATACAGTGTCTCAAAAGCGGCTGTGATCGGGCTGACACGGAGTTTCGCTGCGGCCTTGGGGCCCCAGGTCCGGGTTAACGGTGTGGCGCCAGGGCTTATTCAAACAGATATGACTAAGGATATGCAGTCCTCTGCAAAAGAGGCGATGAAAGAAGAGGCGTTTCTTAAGAGGCTGGGTGTGCCTGAAGATATTTCCCAGGCGGTCCTGTTTCTGGCTTCTGATCGTGCAAGTTTTGTTTCTGGACAGACATTTGTAGTTGACGGCGGGCGGGTGACGATTCCCTGAATGTTGGTTGATTTTTAGTTAGTTGAGCACCTTTCATCGCCATACGATTGCCGCATTGCCGCTGCAGGCGGTTCTCATCAGCATCGTGATACACGCCTTGTGGGGCGGTAATCCTGTGGCCGCCAAATTCGGTCTGCTTGTTTTCCCTCCGATGTGGAGTGCTTTCATTCGCTTCGTTATCGGTATTGTTTGTATCGTCGGCTGGGCCGCACTTCGTGGAATACCCATGTGGCCTAAGCCCGGGGAGTGGCGCTTGTTGGTCATGCTCGGGATTCTATTTGTCCTGCAGATTGGCACCATGTATATCGGATTCGACCTCACCCAGACTTCCATCGCAGTAATTTTGATTTCTACCAATCCGTTCTTTGCAGCCCTCGCGGCGCATTTCATCATCGTCGGTGACCATTTAAGCACTCGTAAGGTTATAGGACTCATCGTCGCGTTCGCTGGCATTGTCGTGGTGTTGTTAGGTGGCTTTACCTTTGAAAACTTGAACCGCATTGGCTTGGGTGGTGTCATAGTGCTCGTGAGTGCAGTTTTGTTAGGGCTGCGGCTGGTATTCATGGCCAAGGTGCAGCAGAAGATTTCTGGTGTTCGTGTAGTGCTCTGGCAGATGATTCTTTCGTTACCACTGTTTGCCATCGCTGGAGCCACACTGGAAACCATTCGCTGGGAGAACCTCGCTTTTGCGCCAATTGCCGGGATGCTTTACCAAGGCGTTGTGATCGCCGGCTTGGGGATGATGGTGATTTCCTATCTATTAAGTCGATACACAGCAAGCGTTATTGCAAGTTTCAACTTTATCTCTCCAGTGTCAGGTGTATTGCTCAGCGCCGTTTTCCTGGGGGACCAAATAACCCCTGTTATTATTTACGGTGTGGTACTCGTTGGCGTGGGACTTTACTTTGTCTCACGGCCCAAAGTAGTTTGAACGGCACGGTACAGGGCTGGGAGATAGGCAGTGTTAATATCTGGCCAAACCAGAGACACTAAACAATCAGACAATAATTCAGGCAAGGAGGTTGCGATGGCTATTGAAACTCGTTATTTGTTCACAGCGAGCATGGATGTGGATCCGGACAAAGAGGATCTTTTCAACGAGGTATACGATACAGAGCACGTACCGAACCTGTATGAAGTACCAGGATTGGTGTCAGTCACCCGATTGGTGAATGAGTCGTTTACCATGGCGATTGGGGGTGAGTTACGGTCGGTTGAGCCGGGCAGTGAGCCTCGGTACAGCGCGATCTATGAGATTGAAAGTCCAGATGTGATTGCCAGCCCGGAATGGGCGACGGCAGTGGAGAAGGGTCGCTGGCCAACGGAGGTGCGCCCCTTTACACATAACCGCCACCATCGCTTACAGAAGGTGACAAAAGCGGCCGAGTAGAAGGGCGGGTGCTGGACCAGAGCGGACTCAGACCTTGACTTGCTTAGACAACGCTGGCGCCCCCATCCATGGGCAGAATAGCCCCGGTCACCTGGCGCGATTCGTCTGAAGCGAGATATACAGCCAGTGGTGCGGCGTCTTCCGGCTCGCTGGGACCTAGCGGTGTTTTCAAGCGTATTGGGTCATCATCACTGAGCAGTCCACGTACCCGGTCGGTCAGGACGACCCCTGGCGAGATCGCGTTGACTCGGATACGGGCGTGTGCCCATTGCAAGGCGAGCGCCCGGGTCAAAGTGACGATACCGCCTTTTGCTGCAGTGTACGCATCTGCACCCGATGTCCCTATCAGTGCCCGAATAGAGGCGCTATTGATAATGGCGCCACCACCTGCTTCGATCAGGTGCGGAATTCCGTAGCGGCAACCGAGCACTGCGCCAAAGAGGTTCAGCCGGATCGCGTGCCAGAATTCGTCCAACTCAATCTCGGTGATCAGTCCGTCATTTCCGGTGGCACCGCCGGCGTTGTTATAAATCACATCCAAGCCGCCAAAAGCTGTGGCTGCCTGCTGAAAAGCGGTTTGCATGGCCTCGGGATCGCCTACGTCGACATGGATAGACAGCGCTTCCCCTCCCATATCAAGGATTTCCTCGGCCAGTTGGTCATTCTCCTTAGCCTTGATGTCACAGAGCGTTAGTCGGGCGCCCTCCTTGGCAAATAACCGGGCCGTGGCTCGGCCGATCCCGCTCGCGGATCCTGTGATAAGCGCTCGCTTTCCGTCCAGTCGTCCCATGGCACAACTCACTGGTAAAAGAAAAAAGTATAGCAAAGTCGAGCAAGTATCCCGGGCCGATTAGAATGGTGGTTGGATCATCGTTAACCAGGAATAACAAATGTCGGATTTCCAAATTTTAGCGACCAATCACACCAGCTTTACCGTCTCCGATCTCGATCGTACGGTGGCGTATTTTCGTGACGCACTGGGGTTTGAAGTTACGTCCAAAGCGCCTAGGGACCCGAAGAAAGTGGCCGAGATCACGGGTATCGAAGGGGCCCAGGTCATGATTGCCTACGTTCGTGGCGCTGGACACAGCATCGAGCTAATTGAATATCTGGGCCCGAGCGATCGCACGTCGGTTCGGCCCAGGCCATGCGACGTTGGATTCGCTCACCTTGCCTATGATGTCGATGATATCGATGCGGCAATTGATAGATCGGCCGAGCATGGCGTTTTTCCGATCGGATTGGTCACGGTAATAGACCAGGGTCCGAATCAAGGCGGCAGAGTGGCCTACCTGCGGGACAGCGACGGAATTACGATTGAATTTATCCAGAAACCGTGACCACCCCAAGGCCGCGGTGAGACCTGGTCGTTTTGTGACTGACCACAGATGTGCTGCCGATAGTGACTACACCAACACAAACTATTCAGGAGGGGGTAATGACAAAGAAAACCATCGTCGTAACTGGCGCTTGTGGGTATATCGCGCAACGCATGTGGCCGGAACTCAGTGAGCGTTACCACCTCGTTGCCCTTGATGTGGGCGAGGTTATGGGGGATGGAACGAAGTTAGCTGACGTTCGAGTCTGCGACCTGTCGAATCCGGATCGCAGTGTGTACCTGGAGCATTTCAACGGTGCGGATGCAGTGCTGCACTGCGCATTTGTGAGCCCCCCTGGCCTGGAGGCCGCGAACTGGCAGGACCATAGCGATCCAAAGTTCCAAGCGGAGTATGTCAATGTGGGGATGGCCTACAACGTATACCGTGCTGCGCAGGAGGCCGGTGTACGGCGTGTTGTTGTCGCCAGCTCCAATCACGCGGCTGATTATCTCGAGCGTTTAATCTGGTCGGATCGACTGGAACTCGTGACCCCCCAAATGGCTCCATACACCGATAATTTCTACGGTTGGTCCAAGGTGGCTTATGAGCAATTGGGCTTTGTGTTCGCAACGGGTCAGGTGGGCGGCCGCGCGCTCGAGATCGTGCAATTACGGATCGGTGGTCCCCGTGATGACGCAGATCTAGGCAAGGTGGCCCCTGGCGACCTTAAAAGAATGCACCGGGGGCTTGGTGCTTATTTGAGTCGACGCGACCAAATCCAACTATTTGTTAAGAGCATTGAGGTAGAAGACATCGCTGACGAGAACGGAGTTCCGTTTCAGATTTTCTACGGTGTGAGTGGGAACAGCCATAACTTTTGGAGCATCGTGAATGCCCGCCGCGTGATTGGGTATCAGCCGCAGGACAACAGTCAGGTCAATTTTGCCGACCGCATCGCTAATATTGCCCGTGAGGGAGCCGAATGAAGATTGTCGAGGTCGATACTATTCCGCTTGCCATACCATTCACTCATGGGGGCAGGCCCGCTGGGTGGGGCGGCCAGGCGTGGACATCGCTCAGTATCCTCCTGGTTAAGGTCACCACTGAAACCGGTGTCACCGGTTATGGAGAAGCATTCAGTTATGGCTGCCTTCGTGCCGTCCAGGCAGCGGTAGAGGATATGGTCGCGCCTATCGTCATCGGCCAGGAGTTTGACGACATCGGTGCCTTTGTTACCCAACTGCAACAGAAATTGCATCTATTTGGGCGTTACGGTATTACGATGTTTGCTTTGTCTGGCCTCGATATTGCCTTGTGGGATATTGCAGCGAGAACGGTTGAGCTGCCGCTTTGGCAATTGCTCGGCCGCAAACAGAGGAATCGACTGCCAGCATACGCAAGCCTTTATCGGTACGCGGAGCCCGAGATCGTTGCAAAGCGTTGTAGCCAAGCGATCGCCCAAGGGTATGGCTGGATCAAATTACACGAGACTGAGGACCGCGAAGTGGCCGCAGCGCGACAAGCGGTGGGAGAAGACTTTCCGATCATGCTCGACACCAACTGCCCCTGGACAGAGGCTGAGGCGCATGAGAGAGCTGCGTCGTTACGCCAGTACGGATTGTACTGGCTGGAAGAGCCGATTTTCCCGCCTGAGAACTTCAAGGCGCTGGCAACGCTCCAGGCTACCAGCAATATTCCTATCGCTGCCGGCGAGAATGCCTGCACTGCATTTGAATTTGAGAAAATGTTCGAAGCGAAAGCGGTCCGTTACGCTCAACCCAGTGTGACCAAGGTAGGGGGTATTACGGAATTCAGGAAAGTTGCCTCTCGTTGTTCGGCCGCCGGAGTACATCTGATGCCGCACTCACCGTATTTTGGGCCTGGGTTCCTGGCGACCTTGCACCTCGCGGCATTAGAGCCAAAGGACTGCATGATCGAACGTTTTTATCTCTCACTGGAGGCAAGCCTCTATGGAGACTGGATCGAGCCGACCCAGGGGGCTTTTGATCTCCCTGACGGGCCGGGGTTGGGTTTGCTACCAGACCCCGATGTTATTCGAGAATACCGGGTCGGGACATAAGGCGCACCTTCGATCAGAGATTGTTCCGGTCGCCATGGGCGGTGTTTGATCGAACGAGAGTATTACAGAGCCGCGGGCAAGATTTCATACAGATACTGGCGCGCCCCGACGGCCTGCACGAATTACCAGCCTAGCGGCCGCGTTCGGTATGTGGGGTGACACTCGGATCGCCTTCGCTGATCCGTTTCTCGATACTGCTTATGTGATCAAAGTCGCAACTGCTTGTTTGAAGATCCAGGACCCGGTCAGTTGCCCATTCATCATCTGCATCGAGGGCGCCGACGATGAAATAGTGAATCGCCAGTATGACGCCCCACAGAAGCATCGGCCAGAACAGCCACCAGTTGCCCACCGTCAGGAATTCTAAGGTCACCAGAACCAGGGTGCTTAACGCATAGGCTGCAACATGGCGACGAAACCCAAACTGAGCAGGGAAAAAACGGCCGCCGGGGGGCCTCAGCATCATCGCTTAAAGAGTCGCCGCTGGGGTGATTTCTCGTCACCGGGCTCGGGAAAATTAGTATAGGAATACGCCAGTGCGACAAGTCGCAACGAGTACCAAAGGAACAGTAAGGCAATGATCGCGACAACAATCGTATCGACGCGCGCCCGATCAGAACCGAACCCGTAGACGAAAAGATAAACGAGTCCGGCCAGTGGTGTTGCACCGAGGTAGAGTGCCGCTGGGTAACTCTTGGTAAACCCCAACACGATACAGGCACATACTACCGTGAACGCGTAGAGGCCGATGCTGGGAGATCGCCCATGCGGTGTTGCGTCGCTTAATGCAGTGATCGCGATAATGCCAAAAAGAACCCCAACAAAAAGGCAGTAGGCGAGAATCTCGTGATGAGCCTGACGTTGGTTGAGCTTGGAAAGTGGCACCAGGTAGGGCGTGGTTCGGTTATCCCAGACGTAGCGCTTAAATAAACTCTCCCAATCCAACATTGTGCCGTACGTTCGTAGTGTGACCCCGCGCGCGGGGTTACCCGCCGCCGGCCTGCTCTGCGGCTTCTTTTTCTCGTCGTAATCTTGCGCGTTCGGCAACCTGATCGACGAGCGTTTCCAGATCCAGGCGTTCCTTGCCTTCAACGCTGCCGCCGATGTCTTCGGGCCACTCAAGAGTCATTAAGTCGTATCGCCAATGTTTCGGACCGAACAGCACTACGGCCACCTGCAGCCATACCGCAACCCCGGCAATAATCGTTACCCCGAGGCCGAACACAAGAACAGTCTTGATAATCCAGCGATGACTCAGTCCAATCAGGGAGGCAGAAATCTCCCCGCACTGGTACCAGGCACAACCCTCAGGGCGATTGATCGCCCAGGAATCAAATGCGTACACGGCAGCGAAATAGACGACGACGCAGGCATAAGGAATGAGAAAGAAAGTCAGGCCGATGAACTCAAGCCACGCCCGATGACGAAAGCCGACCCGCTCGCGCACCAGATCCACCCGAACATGCGTGTTCCAGATGTAACCAAATCCCAGTACCAGGGTGACTAACACCGTGTGGGAGTGCCATTCGAGTTCCTGCAGCAGCGTCGAGCCAAAAATTGGACTCACGTTCTCCACCAACCAGATTTGTTGCAGGGAAAAAAATTTCCGCACGATCAGATCGTAGCTCGTGATCAGGATCAGCGGCAGTGCAAACCAGGCGCCGAATCGTCCGACCGCGTCAACGAATCGACGCAGTTTTTCACTGACGCGAAGAACAGTAGGGAGTTCTTCAGGCGGAAAATATTGCGTTTCAGCCGCCGTGGTGTTGCTGTCAGGTACGGCTTCAGAGGCGGACGGGTTCATGGTAGTCAAATCTATACTCGGGTCGGTGGCGTCAATAGTCGTATACCGCTTTCATCAGGGACAGCGCGATATTGGGTTTCCACATCACCAAAATCAACCCAATTAACTGCAGTAAGACGAACGGGATGATGCCTCTGTAAATCTCTTGAATTTTGACTTCCTTAGGGGCGATGCCCTTGAGGTAAAAGAGCGCAAAGCCAAACGGCGGCGTCAGGAAAGATGTCTGCAGGTTGATCGCCATCAGGGTCAGGAACCAGAAGACGATGTCCTTTGAGGCGACATGGTCACCAAAATCCATTCCGGCTACCAGTGGTGCGAACACGGGAAGAACGATAAGGGTAATCTCGATCCAGTCAAGAAAGAAACCGAGCATGAAAGTGATGACCATCAGCAGGATAAGCAGTTCCCACGAACTGAGTCCGGCTGAGAGGATCAAGTGTTCCACGATATCGTCGCCACCGAGCGAGCGGTAGACATAAGCAAAGCAGGTGGCGCTGATCACGATGAAGAAGATCATGGCGATAGTGCGGGCCGAGGTCATAGACACGGACCGTAGCAGTTTCATGCTGAGACGGCGGTTTCCGATGGCAAGTAGTATGGTACCAAAGGCACCGACCGCACCGGCCTCGCTGGGAGTGGCAACACCAAACAGGATAGAACCCTTGATCATTGCTATTAGCGACACGGGAGGCAGGAAACTCTTGAAAATCATCCCCGGGTATTCATTCTTTGGCACATGGAGTAATTCCGGTGGTAACGGTGGGGCGACCTCCGGCTTGAGTTTGGCGTAGACCGCCACAAAGACCAGGTAGAAAAAGGCAAGGACCAGTCCGGGGACGATTGCGGCCATGAACATGTTGCCGACCGACACAGCCATCAGGTCGGCCATGATAATCAGCATGATGCTGGGCGGGATGAGGATGCCCAGAGTTCCTGAAGCCGCGATACAACCACAGGAAAGCGAATTCTTGTAGCCCTGTTTGATCATGGTCGGCAGGGCCAGGGCAGTCATCATGGTGACCGAGGCGCCAATAATACCGGTCATTGCTGCCAGCACCGTGCCCATAATAATGACCGCGAGCGCGAGCGATCCTGCCACTCTTTTTAGCAACACTTGCACGCAATAAAGGAGGTCGTTTGCGACGCCGCTTCGTTCCATCATGACGCCCATGAAGACAAAGGCGGGAATCGAGACCAGAACCAAGTTCTCCGCGGCCTGAAACCAGATGCGCGGCATGAAATTAAAGAACTCGATCAGGGAGAACATGTCGAGGACGTAGCCGAGGATGCCAAATAAAAACGAGAGCCCCCCGAGGATGAAAGCCACTGGAAACCCGGAAAAAAGCAGGATCGCCAGCGTTACAAACATGGTGATCGGCAGATAGTCCTGTACGGTGTAGAGCAGCTCTTCCTGCTGGTCCGGGGACATGCCGAGGATCCGGGCGTAGATAACGCCAACTATCACTAGGAGCGCAACCACGATCGTCAAACCTTTGCGTCGGGTTACAGCATTGAGGATCGCTTCCATATTTGCTATCAAAAAGTTAGGTAAAGGGGTAGGGGAAAAACAACCGGAGCCCCAAAGGGCTCCGGTGTCTTTAACTTATGATGTTACAAACGTTGAGAAATTAGCAAATTAGTCCAGATAAGTTGCGTTAAGGGACTGTGCATCTCCCCATTTCTTATAGTCTTTACGAAAGCTGAAATAGCTGTCGGCCACCTTTTTGAACAGCGGATCGCCAGCCGAATCCTCAGCGACAACCTCATTCCATGCTGCTTCAAACACGGCGATTTGGTCGTCTCTCCAGCGTCGGGTGTGTACACCGTACTTCTCGCCCATTTCGACCATGGCATACGGGTTGACGTATTCAGTCTCGGCGTAGATATACATGAGGCTTTCACCGGCGCCGATCTCGAGTAACGCTTGGTTCTGGTCAGATAACCCGTTCCACTTGTCCATGTTGATCAGAAGATGGCTAACGGAGACCTGCTGATGCCAACCTGGGAAGTAGTTGTTTTTGGCGATCTGGTAGAAGCCGTACTTGATGTCCATGGCGGGCATCGAGAACTCGGTGGCGTCGATCACGCCCTTTTCAAGGGCAGGAAAGATGTCACCACCGGCCAACAACTGGGTCGATACGCCGATCTTCTGCATGACGCGGGCGCCGAGGCCAAAGAAACGCATCTTAAGACCTCTCAGCTGCTCAAGGTCCGTGATCTCTTCCTTAAACCAACCGGATGTTTCCGGACCAATGGCGAGGCAATCGATCTTATGGATACCGTGGGCGTTATAGATTTCTTCTTCCAATATATCGCCACCACCGAACTTCTTCCAGGCCATGTACTCGCCGAAACTCGGGCCGAATGGCACCGCCGTAAAGAAAGACAGTGCGGGATACTTACCGGTGTCGTAGCCGGCAGTGGTCCACGCCATGTCGATCGAGCCCTTGGACGCCGCATCAAAGCCTTCATTCGCCGGAATCAAGGCGCCGGGCTCATAGGCCTTTACGGTGAAGTCGCCGCCCGACATGCGCCCGATGTTGTCAGCAAAACGCCAAGCGTTGGTGCCCAGATGCGGCACGCTGCTGCCCCATGCGCTGTGCATTTTCCACTTGACTCGTTCAGCTTGCGCCGTGGCTGACAGCGCTGCTAGCGTTACTGCTATGGCCGTGATGGCCAGTTTTTTACCTGCATTCATCAATGGTTCCTCCTTTTACAGTGGATTTTTCTGGTTTGGGTGAATCTGCGGCTGAAAACTGCCAACCACATGTTATAGACCACCAGATTACCGATCTTGTGAGCTGTAATAGTCTCGAATATTTCCGACACCTCTTTAGGCACCTGCAAAACCCTCTCTATGTTGCTCAGTCGTAGAGGCAGGAAATCTGCCTCCAACAACCCCACGCTAGCACCAATTACCAAGAGTAGCAAGTAGCACTGGCCGACAGAATCTGATAACGGAGATTGCCAGCGGATTGAGAAACGCACAACTATGATCTGACCAACTGTCCTCACCGGGTCGTCGTGCTGGTCGCAGCATAAGTCCGTGCATTATTCTTGTTTTAAAACGATGACATCGCGATCGGTCGCTTTGACAAGGCTTTTTCCCAGGTAACTCGGTACTCGAAAATATTCGGGTCGTGTTGATGCCTTAAGAACGTAGTCGTCTTCCCCTTCGATCGCCCCCAATTCGTAGACCACAGTGGCATCAGTGATCGTTTTAACGACCAGTGTTAATTGTGGCGGTGTCAATTCATAGATGGTTTTCATGTCCTTGCCGAGTACATCGATGACACGTAAG
>JAPKAJ010000250.1 GCA_028825345.1 Arenicellales bacterium
AGCGGATCAATTCATTTTCTGATGCGAATCAGAAAATAGAGCATCAGGGGTTGATTTGGGCTTAAGAAAGAATATAATGAGAATCATTCGTATTCGCAATCAGAAATAAAAAATATTGGAGCATTTCAATGATCGGCCGAGTCAATAATTCCCTCATCAGCATATGTTTGGGGCTGGTCCTAGCTGTACCCTTCGCGGTTGCTGCCGAAGATGAGGTAAACGTCTATAGCTACCGAAAACCGAAATTGATTGATCCGATGTTTGCCGAGTTCACCAAACAGACGGGTATCAAAGTCAACTCGGTATTTGCCAAGAAGGGCATGATAGAGCGGTTGCAAAGCGAGGGAGTTAATAGCCCAGCGGACCTGGTATTCACCGTAGATATCGGCCGTTTGTCGGATATCAAGAACGCCGGATTAACACAATCGGCGAGTTCTAAGAGGTTTTCTGATGATATTCCAGCTAACTACCAGGATCCAAAAGGCCACTGGTTCGGACTGACGACACGGGCGCGCATTATTGCGGCTTCAAAAGACAGAGTAAAGCCGGGTGAGATTCTGAGCTATGAGGACCTCGCTGACCCAAAATGGAAAGGTCGAATCTGTACTCGTTCTGGCAAGCATCCCTATATGGTAGCGCTGACCGCCAGCATGATTGCACACCACGGAGCAGTTGGAGCAAAGACATGGTTGACCGGTGTTAAGAATAACCTTGCCCGCAAACCTCAAGGAAACGATAGAGCCCAGGTAAAAGCAATAAAGGAAGGCGAGTGTGATCTCGCCGTCATCAATCACTACTACATGGCAAAGATGCTGAAAGACCCTGAACAGGTCCCATGGGCTGAATCAGTCAATGTCATTTTTCCGAATCAGAGCGGGCGTGGAACCCATATGAATGTCAGTGGTATGGCCTTGACCAAGCACGCACCTAGCAAGGATAACGCGATCAAGCTGATGGAGTTCCTTGCGAGTGACCAGGGTCAGGCAATGTATGTCCAGAACAATGGCGAGTACCCGGTCAAACCGGGTATTGCGTGGAACGATCTTCAAAATTCGTGGGGCGAGTTCAAAGAAGACACCTTAAGTCTGGCTGTGATTGCGGACAATCGTGTTGCAGCGATCCGAATGGCTGACGAGGTTGGGTATAACAACTGATAGGCCGTTTGGTAGAAAGGTTGTTGGTAATCTCGGAGCCGGTCTCCGGGATTATTTTATGAGAAATCGACCTTGGATCATCGACTGGATTGGCGTAGCCACTAATTAGCATAGAAACTTCTGACTGATGAATGCCAGTGTAACTTCCACTTTGAAGTCTTTTCCCAGTATGGGTCTGAGCGGGGCAACGCGCGTTAGTGGGTGGATGTTGGGTTCGCTTTTATTGGCACTGTTGGCATTGATGCCAGTGGGGGCAGTGGTATTTTTCGCCATCGACTCCAGTGGGGACATCTGGGGCCACCTGGTACGTACTTCTCTTTTTGGTTATGTCAGTAATACGTTCTGGCTGTTGTTGGGGGTTGGAGTCAGTGTCTTTCTGACTGGAGTCTCAACCGCGTGGCTGGTGACAATGTGCCGTTTTCCTGGCAGGCGTGTCTTTGAGTGGTTGCTGTTGTTTCCACTGGCGATTCCGGCGTACGTGATTGCCTACGCTTATACAGACTTTCTGGAATATGCCGGGCCCGTGCAAGGTCTGTTGCGCACCCTTTTCGGGTGGCAGAGTGCGCGGGAATATTTTTTTCCTGAGATTCGTAGTCTGGGTGGTGCAATGGTCTTTATGGGGCTCGTTCTCTACCCCTATGTCTATCTACTGGCACGTTCTGCTTTTCTCGAGCAGTCAGTCAATGTGCTTGAGGTCAGTCGGGTCCTCGGCAGAGGGCCATGGCGCACCTTCAGCACGGTTTCTCTGCCAGCGGCGCGCCCGGCGATCGTAGTGGGCGTATCTTTAGCCCTGATGGAGACGCTCAATGATTACGGCACAGTAGATTTTTTTGCGGTCTACACGATGACCGCTGGCCTTGTGGATGTTTGGCTGGGCATGGGCAGTCTCGCAGGAGGCGCCCAGATCGCAACAACGATGCTGGTTTTTGTAATCCTGCTGATAACGCTCGAGCGCATCAGTCGACGCCATCAAAAGGTCTACCAGCAGCCAAGCAGTCGCTTTAGACCGCTACCGGCTTATACCTTGAGCGGGCCTCGTGCGGGCCTAGCGGTCACGATATGCGCTTTGCCGGTATTGGCCGGGTTTGTTATTCCGGTACTGGTTCTGGGCAGGCTGGCAATCGTGTATTTTGAAGAATCCTGGACGCCCGCTTTTCGGACATACGCGTTCAACAGCTTCGCTCTATCGGCATCGGCAGCGCTACTGGCATTATTGGTCGCATTGTTTATTGCCTACAGTCGCCGTCTTCATGGCGGTCGGGTGCTGGCGCTGGCTACGCGCATTGCGTCGCTGGGCTACGCGGTACCGGGCGCAGTCCTGGCTGTTGGTATTTTGGTGCCTTTTGCTGCTTTTGATAACGCTCTGGATGCCTTATTGCGCGAATACGTGGGAGTCTCTTCGGGGTTGCTATTGAGCGGCACCGTGGCGGCGATATTGTTTGCGTATATTGTCCGGTTCCTGGCAGTGGCACTGGGTCAGGTTGAAACCAGTCTGGAGAAGGTATCACCATCCATGGATATGGCTGCCCGCACACTGGGCTACCGCGCGGGACAGGCGCTGGTACGCTACCATCTCCCTCTGATCCGCGGTGGAATGCTGACAGCGGTTATGATCGTATTTGTTGATTGCATGAAAGAACTTCCCGCCACATTGCTGTTGCGGCCGTTTAATTTCGAAACCCTGGCAACGCACGTCTACCAGTTTGCCTCTGATGAGATGCTGGGGGAGGCAGCTCTGGGCTCGTTGACGATTGTTTTGGTGGGGCTGGTACCGGTGGTGTTATTGAGTCGAATGATTTCGCGGTCTCGGCTGATTCTGGGCGATCCTGCGAGGTAGCGGTAAATGGCCCCGATGCAATCCCATCAGAGCGACCGATCACCAGTTGCCACACGGCCGCTGTTAGAGGTTCGCAACATCTCATGTAACTACGAGTTGGAGCGCGCGGTTTTTGACCTCAGTTTGACCGTGAATCGTGGTGAGCAGGTATGCCTTTTGGGTCCTAGTGGTTGCGGCAAGACCACTGTGCTGCGTGCTATCGCTGGCTTTCACCCGGTACTGACGGGCGGCATCTTTATCAATGACCAGCAGGTCTCTGCGGTTGATGTGATGGTGCCGCCCGAGGCGCGACGCGTGGGTATGGTATTTCAGGATCACGCTTTGTTTCCACACCTGTCAGTCCAAAACAATATTGCCTCAGGGCTGCATCAGGTTTCAGCCCGTGATCGGAAAGAAGCGGTTGCCGATATGCTTGAGCGGATGGGTTTGACTCGGCATGCAAAGCGCTATCCACACGAACTTTCCGGTGGGCAACAGCAGCGCGTTGCACTGGCTCGGGCGCTTGCGCCCAGACCTTTGTTGTTACTGATGGACGAGCCGTTTTCCAATCTCGACCAGGAGTTGCGTGAGCGCATGGGTCAGGAAGTCTCAGATATGCTGAAGGAAAACGATATCACCTGCGTGATGGTGACCCATGA
>JAPKAJ010000029.1 GCA_028825345.1 Arenicellales bacterium
CGGTTGCTCTGGTCACGATGGTCGTTGATCAGATCTTAAAGTCGCCTTTTACTGCATTAAAGCTTTTCATTACAGTAGTTGGCACTCTTTCAGTACGCGCCTATCTGGGCCTGCACAGCCGATTGCTACCGGGTGTTTTGGCAGTTGGCGCTACACTGGCTTCAGGCAGATAAGCCCGCCCGGGTACGCAGCACCTGGGCAGCATTGCTGTGCCGGCGGATGAGGTCAGCCTCATCAATATGGGATGCCCGTGCGTCGATTACTTTCCACTCACCGCCGATCATGACCCGGTCGGCACGGCTGGCACCACACAGCACCAGCGCCGCCAGCGGATCGTGATAACCGCTGTGGCGAAGCTCATCCAGTTTAAAAAGCGCAAGATCAGCCTGTTTGCCCGCTTCCAGAGTGCCAATATCATCACGGCCCAGGCATTTTGCACCGCCTTGGGTGGCAAGGCGTAGCGCATCGATGTGATCAAAGGCGCCTGCTCCCTCACGCAGGCGTTGCAGCATAAGTGCAGCGCGTACTTCTTCAATGGCGTTGGATGCGTCGTTAGATGCCGAGCCATCAACCCCAAGACCCACCGGGCTGCCGGCGTTCTCCAGTGCGCAGGCCGGGCACAAACCCGAGGCCAGCGTCATGTTGGAATGCGGGCAATGGGTGACAGCGGTACCGGCCTGGCCCAGGCGCCTGATCTCGTCATCGGTAAAGTGAATGCCGTGTGCCAGCCAGGTGTGGCTTCCCAGCCAGCCGCATTCTTCAAGGTAATCCAGGGGGCGCATGCCAAGGCGCGCCAGGCAGTAGTCGTTTTCGTCACGTGTCTCGCCCAGGTGCGTGTGCAGGCGCACTCCCAGTCTAGATGCCAGGGCAGCGCTCTCGCGCATCAGAGGATCACTGACAGAAAACGGCGAGCAGGGCGCCAGCGCTACCTGCACCATGGCCCCGGGGTCGCTTTGATGGTAGGCATTCACGACGCGCTCGCAGTCGGCGAGGATGGTTTGTGCATCCTGCACCACCGAGTCCGGCGGCAGCCCGCCATCTTTTTGTGACAGATCCATCGAGCCACGGGTCAGTGTCACGCGCATGCCGATGTGCGAGGCAACCCCAACCTGTATATCCAGCGCCTGTTCCAGGCCGGGGGGGTAAAGATAATGGTGATCCGACGTTGTGGTGCAGCCCGAGAGCAGTAACTCGGCCAGCGCCAGTTCTGTTGCAACAGCCAGCAGCTCGGGGTCGAGCCCTGCCCACACCGGGTAGAGGGCTTTGAGCCAGTCGAAAAGCTCTTTGCCAAGCGCTGGCGCAAGCGCTCGTGTCAGAGTCTGGTAGAAGTGATGGTGGGTATTGATCAGACCCGGCAGAACGACGTGATCGGATGCATCGAAGATCGCATCGACCGGCTGTAACGGTTTTTGTCCGGTTGCAACCAGTTCTGCAATCCGGCGGCCTTCGATAACCACTCCGCGCGTGGCGTCCTGGGCGAAGATCGCCAGCGGATCTTGAATCCACAGCCTAGACATAATAACTATGCCAAAGGTTCATTCCAGAATAAAAAACCCGCTCCCGTAGGAGCGGGTTGTCGTTTAAACAACAATGGCAGTTCTGCTATTCGGGCAACTTATCGTCAACACCCTGAACGTAGAAATTCATAGTCGCCAGCATCGGGAAGTCGGCAGCCACTTCACCCTCTGGGACCACAAGTTCGCCAGCCTGGTTGTAGATCGGGCCGGTAAACGGATGAAATGCACCAGTGCGGATTGACTCTGCGGTTTCACGCGCCATCATGGCGATGGCACTTGGCATATTGGTATACGGTGCCATGCCGACCATCCCTGGACCCATTCCATCCCAGGTATCCCCTGGGCTCCACGTGCCCATTAATACATCAACTGTTCGTTTGACGTAATACGGTCCCCAGTCATCGAGAATGGCGGTTAACTGTGTATCCGGGGCAAACTGAATCATGTCGGAGGCTTGTCCGAAAGCATGAATCCCCCGGTCTGCCGCTGCCTGAAGCGCCGCAGTACTGTCGGTATGCTGGGTAATGATATCCGCACCCTGATCCATCAGCACTTTGGCCGCGTCGGCTTCTTTGGGTGGATCAAACCAGCTATAAACCCAAACGACTTTTACCTTCATGTCCGGATTGATCGATTGCGCACCCAGCATGAATGCGTTGATCCCGCGCACGACTTCGGGAATCGGGAACGATGCGATATAGCCGATGATGCCGCTCTTGGATATCTTGGCAGCAATCTGGCCTTGCACATAACGGCCTTCATAGAAACGCGCTGAGTAGGTCGCAACGTTGTCGGCTTGTTTGTAGCCCGTCGCATGCTCAAATTTAACGTCCGGGAATCGTTTGGCAACCTTGAGTGTTGGCTCCATATAGCCAAAGGAAGTGGTAAAGATCAGCTTGTGGCCGGTTTCAGCCAGCTTGGCGATCGCACGCTCGGCATCCGGTCCTTCTGGTACGCCTTCAACGTAGGTTGTTTCCACATGGTCACCGAGCATATTGTCGATCATCAGGCGGGCTTGATCATGGGCATAGGTCCAGCCATGATCCCCTGGTGGGCCAATATAGATAAACCCAACTTTCAACTTATCTGCCGATGCGCTGTAGACCACACCGAAGCTCAAAAGTGCAGCCAGCAACACCGAGGCCAGTTTGGCAAAATACTTCATTTTCTTATTTCCTCCATCTATGGTGAGTTTCAACAACACAAGTTCTTTTTATCGCTCGGCGCGAAAGGGTTTGCCCAGACAGGCCGGCGCATTGAGGCGAATCCTGATCGCGTCTCTGGAAATCAAGACTAATACAACTATCGTCGCAATGTAAGGGAGCATCGACATAAAAGCGCCCGGAATCCCAAGACCGGCCGCCTGGGCGTTTAACTGCAATATGGTGATGCCGCCAAAAAGGATAGCACCCAGGAGCACCCGTGAGGGCCGCCAACTGGCAAAAACCACTAGTGCCAGGGCGATCCAGCCCCGACCGGCGGTCATATTCTCGGCCCACAGTGGGGTGTAGACCAGTGACAGGTAAGCTCCACCCAGGCCTGCCATCGCCCCGCCGAAGGCGACCGCTGCGTAGCGAATGGCAATGACCGGATAGCCGATCGCATGGGCCGAAACATCAGAGTCGCCCACCGCACGCAGGATCATTCCCCAGCGGGTGTGTTTCAAAAACCAGCCACTCAGCGCGAGGATGATGATCGCGAGATACACCAGCGGGTCGTGGCCAAACAGCAATCGGCCGATGACGGGCAGATCGCTCAGGACCGGGATATGTATAGAGCGAATCTGCTCAATCGTCTCGCCCACGTAATCCAGGCCCACCAGAGCCGACAGCCCGGTACCGAAGATGGTCAGGGCAAGTCCGGTGGCAACCTGGTTTGAAAGTAAGGTGAGGGTCAGCACTGCAAAAATCAGCGCGGCGACAAGACCGCATAGGCTTCCTGCCAGCAGGCCTGCCAGTGGCTGGCCAGTAAGCGTCACCGCGGCAAAGCCGAACACGGCGCCGATCAGCATCATGCCCTCGACTCCCAGATTCAGCACGCCGGATTTTTCGCAGACCAGCTCTCCGGTGGCGGCAAAGACCAGCGGTGTCGCTGCCGTCATCATCGTCATCATTGAAGCGATCAGCAGTTCGCTCACGTGGCAGACACCTTATTGCCGATACGGGTCAGCCGGTAACGGGTCAGCAGGTCGAAGGCCAGCAGATAGAACAGAATGATGCCCTGGAAAAGGCCCGTGACTGCTTTGGGCAGGCCCGCCGAGATCTGCGCACCTTCGCCACCAATATAGGTAACAGCAATTGCGGTTCCGGCGAGTGCCACACCCACCGGGTGCAGCCGGCCCAGAAATGCCACGATGATGGCAGTAAAGCCATAACCCGGGGAGATCTTTGGCATCAACTGGCCGATTGTCGAGGCGGCCTCCATGATGCCGGCAAGCCCTGCAAGACCCCCACCGATGAGCAGGGTCGCCCAGATCATCCGCGGGTTGTTGATACCGGCATGGCGAGCGGCCAGCGGCGCTGAGCCAAATACCCGCACCTTAAAACCAAAACGGCTCTTGGTCAGTACGAACCACGCCAGCAGCGGTACCAACAGCGCGATCAGTGTGCCCAGATGTACCCGGTAGCCGGGAAACAGCATAGGGAGCAGGGCCGCATCGGGGAACATCCGGGTGCCGGGAAAGCCCCAGCCCTGGGGATTGCGCCAGGGGCCCTGTACCAGGTGTACCAGCAGTAATTCGGCGACATACACCAGCATCAGCGAGACCAGGATTTCGTTGGCGTTGAACCGGGTTTTCAACAGTGCCGGTATTGCGGCCCAGGCCATGCCGCCGAGCACGCCTAGCACCAGCATGGCCGGCAGTATCAGTAGATTGGTGCTGTCGTAGAAGACCACTGCCGGCGCGCTGCCCAGCAATGCTCCGGCAATAAACTGACCCTCGGCACCAATATTCCAGATTCCGGCACGAAAGCCCACCGATAACCCGATGCCAATCAGGATCAAGGGCCCCGCTTTGACCGCGACTTCGGACAGCCCAGACCAGGAGGTCAGCGGCTCAATAAAGTAGATATAGAGCGCGATGCCTGGCGCTTTGCCCATGGCAAGAAAGATCGCGGCACCGGTCAGTCCGGTTAACGCCATGGCCAGCAGCGGCGACAGCCAGGCGGCTGACGCAGACTGGGTCGCCCGGGCCTCAAGCGCCAGCATGGGAGAGTGATTCCATACGGTCGCGGCTGGCGCCCATCAGCAGGCCAACTTCCTGGGTGGTGATATCAGATGCCAACTGCGGTTCAGACAGGGTTCCCTGCGAGATGACCGCGATGCGGTCACAAAGCGCAAATATCTCGTCCAGATCCTGCGAGATGATCAGCGCCCCGGCGCCGGCACTGACCAGGCGCTGAATCTGTTCGTGGATTGCTGCCGCCGCACCGGCGTCGACCCCCCAGGTAGGCTGGGAAACCACCAGCAGTTGCGGTTGCTGCAGAATCTCGCGGCCGACGATAAATTTCTGCAAGTTGCCCCCGGAAAGGCTGTTGGCGAGTGCCGCAGTGCCTGCCGCCTTAACGTCAAAACGCTGCAGAATCTCTTGAGCATAGTGCTCGACCTCGGCCCAGTTCACCAGGCCATAGGAGACAAAGCCCAACCGATCGGCCGAGGTGAGAAAACTGTTCTGCACCAGGTTAAGGTCAGAGACCGCCGCCTGACCGATACGCTCCTCAGGCACAAATACGGCGCCGAGTTGTCGGCGGGCTACCGGTGTCAGTGCGCCGGCTTCGGTATCGAGCATGCGAATCGAGCCACTGCGCGGCGGGCCGGTTTCTCCCGACAGCGCGTTCATGAGTTCTATCTGGCCGTTACCGGCTATACCGGCAATAGCCAGAATCTCGCCGGCGCGTACCGAAAAGCTGACGCTGTCGATGTTGGTGCCGCGCGACTGGTCGGAGCGAACCGAAAGGTCGGTTACCTGCAGACGTACCTCAGATGACGACGGGGTCGTGTGCCGCGGCGCGGATTCCACCCGCCGGCCGATCATTTTCTCGGCCATCGAATGCGCAGTTTCATTGGCCGGTATGCACTCATCAACCCGCTGTCCGCCGCGCAATATGGTGGCGCGGTCACACAGGGTGCGGACCTCTTCAAGCTTGTGGCTGATATAAAGGATCGAGCGGCCTTCGCCGGCAAGGGTGCGCAAGGTCGCAAACAGGGTTTCGGTTTCCTGCGGCGTAAGCACGGAGGTCGGTTCGTCAAGAATCAGCAAACTGGGGTTTTGCAGCAGACAGCGCACGATCTCGATACGCTGGCGCTCACCCATGGAAAGATCGTAGACGTGTCGGTCGGGGTGTAGAGTTAAGCCGTAATCATTCGCGGTCTGCTCCAGGCGCGCCCGCAGTTCGTTGAGATCCTGGCTCGGCAGTGCCAACGCCACGTTTTCCAGTGTGGTCATGGATACGAAAAGTGAGAAGTGCTGGAACACCATGCCAATGCCCAACTCCCGGGCCCCGGCGGGGTGCGGTATCTGAACTGGGTTACCGTGCCAGCGAATTTGCCCCTGATCCGGGCGCAGTACACCGTAGATGATCTTTACCAGGGTGCTTTTACCGGCACCGTTTTCTCCCAGCAGGGCGTGGATCTCACCCGGGGCGATATCGAGGCTGATATTGTCGTTGGCAAGACAACCCGGGAACTCTTTGCGGATGCCCTGCAGTTGCAATAGTGGGGGTGTGGTCACTGCGGGTTTCTCTTTTTGTCCAATAGTATCGACCGAGACTCAGTAGGGAATCTTATCTTCTTTTTCGGTCCATTCACGCATTAACTGAGCTGCTTTGTCGTTGGGTTGTTGTATCAGCGGCAGCTGTCGCTGGTGTAGGGGAAGAGAGATCTCCTGGTACAGCGCTGCGTCGTCAAAGCCGATCTGGGCTGCATCATCCCGAGTGCTGGCGTAATAGATAGTGTCAATACGCGCCCACCAGATGGCAGCAAGGCACATCGGGCAGGGCTCACAGGTGGTGTAGATCACTGATCCGGCAAGCGAGAAGGTGCTGCGTTGGCGACAGGCATCGCGGATCGCGCTGATCTCCGCGTGTGCGGTTGGATCGTTGCCTGAGGTCACCTGGTTCCAGCCGCGCCCGATGACAATGCCTTGGTGCACGATGATTGCACCAAATGGCCCCCCGGCCCCGGCGTGCATATGCCCACTGGCAAGGTTGACCGCAAGATCCATAAAAGTGCTATGGCTGGCTGGGTCGGGTTTAGTCATGACGCGGCCCTTTCCCTTTGAACCTCGGCTTGTTGCAGCGTGATGCCGGGTTCCCCGGTGGCGATGCGACAGGCTTTTAGAATCTCAGGCAGTACGCCCAAGGCGATCACACCCGGTTCTTTGCCTGCTGCGGCGCCCGTTCCGATGGGGCTGGTAAGTTGCGCGATCTGGGTATCTGTCAGGCCGTCTTTTTTAAGATCCTTGCGAAAACGCCTCGCTTTGGCCTGGCTACCGATCAGGCCGGTGTAGCGCAGCGCAGTGTTTGCGAGCAGGATGCGGCACAGCTCGTAATCCAGAGCGTGGCTGTGGGTCATGACCAGCGCTGCATCATGATGCCTCAGGTCCTGCGCGATCGGCAGCAGGCCATGCGGTGTGTGAACATTAATATTGGGCGAGGCGGGTACCTGCGCACACTGATCCTTGCGGCTGTCAAAAATGGATAGCCGAAGCGGTAGCTGACTGGCCATCGTACACAAGGCGCGGCCCACGTGACCCGCACCAAACAGCGCCAGCGCCGGGCGGTGATCGGCAAGTGATAAGGCAAACACGGCGTGACTATTGGCCGTTGCTGGTTCGTTGTGATCGATCACCGATGGCGGTGTACCAGTGTGTGTCTTATTGAAGAGCACACTTGCCCGGTTGTTGGTGCGTTGTTTGGTGCGGGCCTTTTGCAGCCAGAGGCTGGCACTGGCATCGATCGGTTGCAGCATAACTTCCAAAGCGCCACCGCAGCACTGGCGCATGTCTGGTCCAAGCACGCAATGAACAAACGATCGCGTCCAGTCGCCGTTGCCCGCCAGCATTGCCTGGCCCGCCTCTATGATGGTACGTTCGAGTTCGCCGCCGCCGACACTGCCCAGAGGCTGCGTCTGGCCGATCAGAATCCAGCTTCCGGTTTCGCGTGGGGTAGAGCCGCGCTCACCGCAGATGATGGCGAGCACTGCCGGTCTTGCCTTTGCCACGGTATCAAGCGCGGCACTGATCCAGTCGCACGGACCCGGTGCGCCCAAGATCATGATTGCGCTCCCGCGCCTGTTGTCGAGGCTTGTTTGCGTTCGGCCTGTATCGCAAAGAGCAGCGCCTCGGCTGTTGCCGGTGTATCCAGCGCCGGCACAGTGCTATAGCCATTGATACTCGAGAGTGCGTCAGACAGTGCCTGGTGAACCGAGATTGCCAGCATGAGCGGCGGCTCACCCACTGCTTTGGAGCGATGAATGGTCGCCTGGGCGTTTTCACCGGGTGACCACAATCGGATATCCATCCGCCCCGGCCGGTCCGAACAGGTGGGGATCTTATAGGTCGACGGTGCGTGGGTTTTCAGGTGGCCGGCGTCATCCCACCACAACTCTTCGTTGGTCAGCCAGCCCATGCCCTGAATAAAACCGCCTTCTACCTGACCCAGGTCGATGGCCGGGTTCAGCGAGCGACCGGCATCGTGCAGGATATCGACTGCTGTCACCCGGCTCTCGCCGGTCAGGCTATCGACAGCGACTTCGCTGACGGCGGCACCGTAGGCGAAATAATAAAAGGGACGGCCCTTGGCGGTTTTGCGGTTGTAGTGAATCTTAGGCGTACGGTAAAAGCCGGTGGCTGACAGTTGTACCCGTGCCAGGTAGGCGAGTTCCACCAGCTTGGCAAAAGATAGCGTGGTATCGCCGGCGTGCACGGTCGAGTCGCTGAAGCGTATCTGGCCCTCGTCAACTGCAAAGTGCTGCGCGGCAAAGGCGCTGAGGCGACGTTTCAGAGTTCGTGCAGCATTCAATGCCGCCATCGCATTGAGATCCGCGCCGGATGAGGCCGCAGTCGCTGATGTATTGGGCACCTTAGCCGTACTGGTCGCGGTGATCTTGACCTGATCTAAGGGCACGGCCAGTGCGTTGGCTACCACCTGTGCAACCTTGATAAAAAGCCCCTGGCCCATTTCAGTGCCGCCGTGGTTTAGATGAATACTGCCGTCGCGATAGATGTGCACTAGAGCGCCCGCCTGGTTAAACCAGCTGGCAGTAAAGGAGATACCGAATTTGACTGGAGTCAATGCCAGGCCGCGCAGCACCTGCGGGTTGTTTGCGTTGGCAGCGCGGATCGCTTCACGGCGCTGCCAGTAATGGCTGCTTGCCTCAAGGTCTGTGACCAGCTCATCGAGAATAAAGTCGTCAACCGGCATGTGGTAGGGGGTCAAGCTGCGCTCTTTCGCGCCGTAAAAATTACGCTTGCGCACAGTCAGTGGATCCTGACCGGTGGCCCGCGCTACGGCCTCGATCATGCGTTCGCCGGCGAGCATGCCCTGCGGTCCACCAAAGCCGCGAAAGGCGGTATTGGATACGGTGTTGGTAAAGCAGCGCTGCGAGCGGATACGCACCGTTGGAAAAAAATAGGCGTTATCCACATGAAACATGGCGCGGTCGTTTACCGGGTCCGACAGATCGAGAGCGCAGCCACAGCGCGAGGCCAGGGTGGTGTCCACGGCCAGGATGCGGCCATCGGCATCGTGGCCGACTTTCCAGTCGATGCGAAAGTCATGGCGCTTGCCAGTCATGCGCATATCATCATCGCGATCCAGCCGGCACTTGACCGGACAGGCATTGCGCTGCGCCGCCACGGCGGCGAGCGCCGCCCACTGGCAGGCCTGACTCTCCTTGCCGCCAAATGCGCCGCCCATGCGCCGGACCTCAACCGTGATTGCGTTGGCCGGTTTGCCCAGCACCTTGGCCAGGTGCTGCTGGATTTCGCTGGGGTGCTGGGTTGAGCAGTGCACCAGCATGTCGCCGTCTTCCTGGGGGATGGCCAGCGATACCTGGCCTTCAAGATAAAAGTGATCCTGCCCACCGCAATACAGCGTGCCAGCGGCAGTGCACGGCGCTGAGTGCATGGCATTTTCCCAGTCACCGCGCTGCATCAGCTGCTCGTCGCTGATGAAGCGCTGGTGGTGGAGTGCGTCATCAACCGTCAGGATGGGTTTTTCTGAGGCGATGCGTACATTGCCCAGTACAGCGGCTGCACGTGCCGCGCGGTGACTGGTCGCTACTACGGCAAAAACCGGTTCGCCGTCAAAGCGCACCTCGCGGTCGGCCAAAACAGGTTCGTCGCCCCGACCTGAGGGGCTGACATCATTATGCCCCGGGATATCGTTAGCACAAAAAACATCGATGACCCCGGGGGCGTTGCGCACAGCGCCAAGATCCATGGATTCGATGCGCCCGCAGACGGCTCTGGCGCTACCTACGGCAAGATGCAAGGTGTTTTGTGGCACCGGGATGTCATCGATAAAGAGCGCTTCACCGGTCGCGTGTTTCAGCGCGCTGTCATGGGCCAGGGCGGCGCCTGGGCCTTGGGCTAAAGTTTCAGCCATGGGCAGACAAAACTGGCGTCGCGCTTGCCGGGTAGAGCAAGTCGGGCGCCTTGCCACTGATGGTACCGAGGTAGCGCTCCAGCAGACCGTGCGCTGCGCGCATCCGGTAGTCCGCACTGGCGCGTGCGTCGGTGATAGGGGCAAAGTCCTGTTGCAGGGCATTCGCGCCAGGGTCAAGAGCCGAGCAATCTGCACTTTTTCCAACCAGCGCATTCTCGCACTGGCGCGCGCGCTGCACGGTTCCGGCCATTCCACCAAAGGCAATCCGCGCGCTGGTGATGATGCCGTTATCGAGTTGCAGATTAAACGCGCCGCATACGGCGCTGATGTCCTGATCGAAACGTTTGGATACCTTCCAGCAGTGAAAAGTTTCATGGCCATGTGTCGGCACGGCGATCATGCGAATGATTTCTCCGGTCGCCAGATCCTGATTGCCATAGTCGATGAAGAAATCTTCCAGCGCCATGGTGCGTTCGCCGTTTGGGCCCACCAGGTGCAAGGTTGCGCCCAGCGCGATCAGGGCCGGGGCAAGATCGCCGATGGGCGAGCCGTTGGCGATGTTGCCGCCAAGGGTGGCCTGAGCGCGGACCTGGCGCGAGCCAAAACGATGCAGCAAGGTTCCAAAGTCTGGCGCAAGATCTTGCAGTGTGTCGAGGCTCTGCGCCAGGGTTACCGCGGCGCCTATTTGCACCTCCTGGTCGGTTCGATGAATTCGCTTCAGTTCGGCAACCTGGCCCAGGTAAATAATGTGGTCAAATCGCTGGTGCTGTTTGGTGATCCAAAGGCCAACGTCGGTAGCGCCGGCAATCAGTTGCGCCTGTGGCAGGGCTCGCATCAGATCAGCCAGGCCTGCAAGGCTGATCGGCGCGGCAAAAATATTGGCCACACCCTTTGTTTGCAGATAGGTATCGTCGCTCGCCCATTTACCCAGTGTTTCAATTCCCAGCGCCTGCAGTGACCGGCAATGATCGGGAATGGGCTGTGCAAGGGCTTGTTGCGCGGCAGTGATGATCGGGCCGTATCCAGTGCATCGACACAGGTTGCCCGCAAGAGCATCGTTCAGGGTTTCGCGATCGAGCGAAAACTCATCGGTATCACAAGCATAATGCAGCGCGGCCAGACTCATCACGATACCCGGGGTACAAAAGCCGCATTGGGAGCCATGGGCTTTGGCCATCTCGATCTGAACTGGGTGAGGTTGTGGATCAGCCAAGTGCTCGACGGTAAGTATCTGGGTGCTATCGACTGTACCGAGCGGAATAATGCAGGCGTTAACAGGCTGGTAATACAGCTGGTTATTTTCCATGCGACCCAACAATACCGTGCAGGCGCCGCAGTCCCCTTCGGCGCAGCCTTCTTTGGTGCCGGTCAGCCCCTGGTTGAGCCGCAGGAAATCCAGCAGTGTTTGCTGCCCATCGAAGGCATCCAGTGCAATTTCCTGGTCGCCAAGCAGACAGCGGAATGCAGATCGTGCGGTTGCCATAGGCCGTTCGGGCAGACCCGTCAGCTGCCGCGGTAGGTGCTGTAGCCGTAAGGGGAAACCAGTAGCGGCACGTGGTAGTTGGCCTGCGCTTGGGCAATGCCGAAGCGGATGACTACCGTATCCAGAAAAGCTGGATCCGTCAGCTCAACACCACGCTTGCGGAAATACCCCCCCGCGTCAAAATGAAATTCGTAGATTGCGCAGTTAAAGGCCGTACCTTCCAGCACGGGCCCATCGTTGCGCCCATCGGCGTTGGTGCGCCCCCGGCAAATCTCGGTGCGCGGATCGTCGATACGATAAAGTATCCAGCTCATGCCGGCGGCGGGTTGGCCGGCGGCCGTATCCAGAACATGGGTAGTGAGTTTGCCCATGGACTCCTCCTTCGGTGGCGGTTGGGGCGAAGAATAGCGGCTCAGGACCCCCGCCGTGGGTGGTGGGTGTGCCGTGGCACACGATGCAGTGTCACATAGAGGAGCACTATCGTCAGTATCTGTTCGCCTTAAACACTTTCAAACTAAATTTGATAATAACGTGAAATCTTCTTCAAAGTCTCAGTTAATATTCCCGACACAACAGATTTAAGGCACAAGATGGTTCGCCGGAACAACACATGAACGGACAGCCCACATATCCCCGCGATCTGATCGGTTACGGCCGCACCCCGCCCCAGGCCGATTGGCCAGGTGGTGCACAGATTGCGTTACAGTTCGTGGTCAACTATGAAGAAGGCGCAGAGAACTGCGTGCTGCATGGGGACGAGGCTTCCGAGGCTTTTCTTTCAGAGATCGTTGGGGCATCACCATGGCCCGGCCAAAGACACCCCAGCATGGAATCGATTTATGAATATGGATCGCGGGTTGGGGTATGGCGTCTTTTTGATCTGTTTGCCCGCTACGAGATTCCTATTACGGTGTTTGGTGTGGCTATGGCTCTTGAGCGTAATCCGGCGGTCGCTGAAGCCGCTATGGCAGCGGGCTACGAGATCTGCTCGCATGGCTACCGCTGGATCGATTACCGCAACGTACCCGAGGACATTGAGCGTGAGCACTTGCACCGAGCGATCGAGATCATCAGTCAACTAACCGGTGAGCGCCCTCTTGGCTGGTATACCGGGCGCACCAGCGAGAGGACACGTGCGCTGGTAGCAGCCGAAGGCGGGTTTCTTTATGACGCAGATGATTACAACGATGACCTGCCGTTTTGGACCCGCGTCGATGACCAGGCTCACCTGGTTGTGCCCTATACGCTGGATAATAACGATATGCGTTTCGCCAGTCCCCAGGGCTTTAACAGTGGTGAGCAGTTCTATACTTATCTGCGCGATGCCTTCGATACACTGTATGCGGAAGGGCAGACCACCGCGCGAATGATGTCCGTGGGATTGCACTGTCGTTTAATCGGACGGCCGGGCAGGCTCGCAGCACTTGCCCGGTTTATCGAGTACACCCGGCGCTTTGATAAGGTGTGGTATTGCCGGCGCATCGACGTGGCCCGTCACTGGCGGGCAAAGTTTCCCGCGGATATTCAATGACAGTCGTTCCCAGCCAGATGGGCCGACACGCCTTTGTTGCCCGATTTGGCGGTGTCTATGAGCAGTCGCCGTGGATCGCAGAGCAGGTTTTTGATACCGGAATCACGCGGTTGGCCGATAGCGCACTGGGCTTGTCACAAGCCATGGTTGATATCGTCGAGCAGGCCGGTCGCGAGCCACAACTCGCACTACTTTGTGCTCACCCGGACCTTGCCGGGCGCCTGGCGGTGTCTGGCGAATTAACCAGCGCTTCGTTGGCTGAGCAGTCGGCTGCCGGTCTGGATCGGTGCACAAGCGAGCAGTACGGTGCATTCATGGGCTTGAACGAGCGTTACACCCGCAGGTTCGGCTTTCCCTTTATCCTCGCTGTGCGGGGCTATCACCGCGATGAAATACTTGAGTGTTTCCAAAGGCGGGTGGACAACGATGTAGATGTAGAGTTTGATGAAGCCCTGGAGCAGGTACACCGGATTGCCCGGCTCCGACTGGAGGCACTTTTCACCCAAGGGGATTTATCCCAGACATGAGCCAAGCAACCGATATTCCTGAATTTGCCCGCCACCTGGTGAACCTGGCGTCACCACGGCTGGGCGCCGAGGCCCTTGAGACCAGTGATGATTTTTTTGCGCCCAAGGAGCGGTTACTGCAAGACAGCGAACCGGTCTTTATTGCGGGCAAGTTTGACGATCACGGTAAATGGATGGACGGCTGGGAAAGCCGGCGCCGGCGTGGCGGCGGCCATGATCATGTGGTAGTACGCCTTGGGACCCGTGGGATCGTACGTGGCGTAGATATCGATACCCGGCATTTCACCGGCAACTATCCCCCACAGGCTTCACTTCAAGCCGCTGACAGTGATCATGACACGCCGGTCGATGAGCTTAACTGGCGTGAATTGCATGGCCGCACCGACCTCGGTCCTAACAGCCATCACTACTGCGCGGTAGCCGATGCCCAGCCGGTCAGTCACCTGCGCTTAAATATTTTTCCTGACGGCGGGGTTGCGAGGCTGCGGGTCTATGGCGAACCATTGGCGGCCAGTTTAGGTGCTGATCCGGGCCAAGTGCTGGAGCTCTCGGCGATTGCCAACGGCGGGCGTATTGCCGGCTTTAACGATGCACACTA
>JAPKAJ010000030.1 GCA_028825345.1 Arenicellales bacterium
TTCTCACCGAGGCCAGCTTTTTGTTCAGCCAGGGTGGCTTTTTCGCTGGCGAGCTGTGCACGCAACTGCTTTAGCGCACTAACATCGTCGAGCAAGGCTGAAATTTCGCCCTCTTTTAACTGCGTCTTTTGCTCCGCCGCCAAACGGTCTGTCTCGGTCTGGTCTAGCGCTACGCGCAGGTGGACAATTTCATCGCCCAGCGAGGCGATGCGCAGTTCCAGGTCGCCCTGCTGAGTAGTCATAACCTGTTTTTGACTGACCGATTCGCTTAACTGGGCAACCAGCTCGGTATTGCGCATCAGAATAACCACCAGCGATACCAAGAAGATCAATACCACCACAGTCATGATATCGGTGAATGAGGGCCAAACGCTATCCTCGTCAGAACGCCCACTGGCCGAGGGTGAAACCCTCAGGTCAACGAAACCTTCTGAGCGGGTTATTGCCATCGGCGACTACCGCTTCGGCTCGTTGAGCCGGAACCCTTCGCGCAGTACATCTGTCATCTCGCTAAGGCCTTCGCTGTTGCGCTGCATCTCATCGCGGTAACTCGCCAACAAGCCACGCAGTTCTGTGGCAACCTGGGCATACCCTGCCTGCGATTCATCTAGTCGTTCTACCAGTGCTGCGGCGGTTCGTACGATATGAGTCAACTGCTCAGCCGCTTTTTCCGGCTCGATTTGGAACCGCGGCAACAACACCGTGCTGGTCGCTTCTTCTAAACGACTGATCATGTGCGTTTGCGCATCCATCAACCGCACATAGAAATACCCGAAAAAAAAGTACGCAAAAATCGCGCTCATGGTCGTTGACAATGCGGTAGACATACCGTGAATAATCATAGCCAAACTACCAATCTCGGTAGCTGAAACGATAATCTCGGAGGCGCCAAGCAAAGCAATAGACAACGACACGATGGTGCCGAAAACACCGGTAAGAATCAGCACGTTGTGAACAAACTTGACGAAACTGATTCGGCTGGATTCCAGCGCCACCACGGTAGCCGCCAACGCGCTATGGTTGATAACTGAATGCTGGCGGTGCAGATCCTGTAACGTGTTGTAACGTTTGACTATCAGCGCTTCGGGTCGAGTGCCGCCCGTTGCGTCGCTGTTGTTACGGATATTGCTCAGCAGTTGGCTGATGGACTGCTCTTCTTCGCTTAGCCGACGAATCTCTCTGACCAGATGGTAGATGCCCGCCAGAAACAGCACCAAGATGCCGCCGTTGATAAACCAGCCAACCTGGGTCAGTTGGTTTCGGGCATAAACGGCTATTAGAAAGTCCGCTTGCCATAGCCCGATGATGATGATCACCACCCCAAGAATCAACAACTGGGTCAGGACTTTCTGGGTGTACTGTTCTTCGTTGTTATCGTCGGATCGTTTATTCGCTAGCATCGCTGTTCCGTTCTCCGTCGCTCGCGGCAGCCGATCTGCTCGGGCCTGCCTTCAAAAACATTGTATTGCGCTGAATCTTACACGGTGTCGCGGTTTTCTTACCAATCGTGAAGCCGCATGGCGACCCTTTGCCCACTTTCCAACCGCTTGCTTGACCAAACGCACTCATTCCCCGTTTCCGGTTTGCCCCTGCTTTGGCGCCACTCCACTCCAGGTGGACCCGGCCCCTTTTTCTTTTTCAATTCATACCCGCCTGAACCCTTCGGGCGCCCATCACGCCATCAGTCCGTCGCCAGCGGTCAAGATCGATCCGTTTTGCATTTTTTAGGGGCCAATCATATTCTCCTCTGGGTATGTTTTGTACCTCTTTGTAGTACAATAAACTATGCCAGCCAAACGAAAGCCGCCGCCAGAATGGTGGCTCCTGGGTTATCTCGCGCAATACCAGCCTAAATTTCTGCTTGATACACTAGAAAAATCCGGTATCGCCCCTGAAGATACCTATCGGGCGGCTCACCTGACAGCTCAGGCCCTACCAAGCAATAGTTACCGACGCATGGCTAAGGCGTGGGCGGTAAGACAATCGCGTTACCGGGCAAAATCGACTTCAGCGGAATAATGTTTGTACTACAAAGTAGTGGTATTGATTGAATCACTTTCCAATGCAAAAGCTCGAGAATATCTGCCCCAGAAGATCGTCAACCGTCACCTCGCCGGTGATTTCACCCAGGGCCTGTTGTACCAGCCGTAACTCCTCTGCCAGCAGTTCCATCGCTATGCCGATATGGTCCTGCGCCTTATTGAGGTGATCCATGGCACGCTCCAACGCATCGAGATGGCGGCGGCGGGCCATGATGAGATCCTCGCCGTTGTCTACATAACCAAGGCGGGTCTTAATCGCCTGCTCCAGGCTGGGGATGCCCTGGCCGGTGGTGGCGCAAATGGCAACACCTGGGCGACCATCGTCCATCTTGGCAGGACCAAACGGGCGCCCGCTCAGGTCACACTTATTTAACACAAACAAGTGTGCCCTCTCATCCCCCGCTTGGGGTTCGACTCGGTTAGCCAGGTCTACCGGGTCAGAATCGTCTATCAGCTCTAAAACCAGATCCGCGGTCTCGATAGCCGCACTGGCCCGGCGCACGCCCTCAACTTCTATCTCATCGGCGCTGTCACGAAGGCCCGCGGTATCGGTTAAACACACCGCCAACCCATCGATATCAACAGTGGCCTCGATCAAGTCGCGAGTTGTCCCCGGTGTGGCGCTGACGATGGCCCGCTCCATCCGAGCCAGTGCATTCAAGAGACTTGACTTGCCGACATTGGGTGCGCCAGAGAGCACTACGCTGGCGCCTCGCGCGAGCAGAGCGCCGGGCCGGGCCCGATCTAACAGTGTGGATAATTGGACCTTGGCCTTTTCCATCCTTTCTTGCGCTTGGGCCGATTCAAGCGGCGCGACCGGCTCGTCAGCGAAATCAATATTTGCCTCTACATACATTCTAAATTCGGCTATTATCTTCGATAAGGAACCTATTTGCTGTGAAAACTCCCCCCTAAGGGATCGCAGCGCACAGCGTGCCGCCGCGGTTGTTTGGCTGTCGATGAGATCCGCAACAGCCTCGGCCTGAGCAAGATCCAACTTACCGTTCAAAAATGCCCGCTCGGTGAATTCCCCGGGGCGCGCCAGACGAGCACCCAAAGCCGTAACACGCGCCAGCATTTGATCGATGACTATCACGCCGCCGTGTCCGTGGAGTTCAAGCACGTCCTCGCCAGTATAGGAAGCCGGTGCTTTAAAGAAAAATGCCACGCCGTAGTCCAGCGCGTTGCCTGTAGCATCCAAGAAAGGGCTAACGGTTGCCTGGCGTGGTCTTGGCACACTACCCAGTACGCTGTGGGCAATCGCCCGGACCTGCGGCCCTGAGACGCGAACGATGCCAATACCACCGGTACCGGGCGGCGTTGCCCGGGCAGTGATGGTGTCTAAGAGTTGGGTCACGGCATCATCCGTGAGCGGGGTCGGCTCAGGCCTTGCTGTCAGCTGCCTGAATCTTTCGGGTAATCACCCATTGCTGCGAGATAGACAACACGTTGTTGACCAGCCAGTAAAGCACCAACCCGGAAGGAAACCAGAGAAAGAAAACTGTGAATACCAATGGCAAGGCCATCATGATTTTCTGCTGCATCGGATCCATCGGCGCTGGGTTCAGCAACTGTTGCCCGAACATCGAGGCGCCCATCAATACCGGCAACACATAATAAGGATCCTGCAACGACAGATCCTTGATCCACAAGATGAAAGGTGCCTGGCGCAGCTCCACGCTTTCCAGCAACACCCAATACAGCGCGATGAAGACCGGGATCTGTATTACGATCGGCAGGCAACCGCCCAGGGGATTGATCTTTTCCTTCTTGTAGATCTCCATCATCGCCTGCTGGAATTTCTGCTTGTCGTCGCCGAAACGCTCTTTCAGTGTTTTCATGCGCGGTTGCATTTTTTTCATGCGCGCCATTGATTTGTAACTGGCGGCCGATAACGGGAAGAACACCAGTTTGACCAGCAGAGTCAGCAGAATGATCGATACCCCCCAGTTGCTCACCACGCGCTGTATGTACGTCATGATCCAGAACAACGGCGAGGACACAGGCGTCAGCCACCCGTAATCCACCGTAAGTTCTAACTTGGCATCGGCCTTGATCAGGCGTTGGGTTTCTTTGGGGCCTACATACATTCTGGTTCCCAACGTCCTCGTCGCTCCGACAGGAACGCTGGCAGGGTGGGTGGTCTTGTAGCCGATAAGATAGCGTGGGGTGCTGTCGCGTTGAGTTACGTTGGAATAGAACTCGTAGCCTGCATCGTCTTCCTGTGGCAATGGCAGTAGCGCACCAACAAAGTAATGCTGCAGCATCGCGACCCAACCCGACGGGGTAGCACGGGCGAGATTCGCCTCAGACATATCTTCAAAATCAATTTTTTCGTATTTGTCCTCAGGGGTAAAAATCGCCCCGCCTTTGTAACTGGGCAAGCGGCCAAAAAACCCTAAACCACTGCTTTTCTCAACAACCTGGGTACGCAGAATCTGCTGGTACTGGTACCCCAACCAGTCGCTGGCCGATTGGTTGTAGACCGAAAAAGTGACGTCGATGTAATAACTGTTACGATGAAAGGTGAAGGTCTTGCGGTATGAAACCCCTTCGGTTGAAGTCCAATCGAGGTCGACCGATACACTGTTTTCGCCGGGCGCCAGGCGCACATCAGTTGCTCGGGCGCTAAAGGGAGTGTGGTGATTGGGAAACTCATGTCCCGACCCCAGTAGACCATCTTGTATCAGGAAGAGGTCCGCGCCTGAATCGTTGAGCAATACAAACGGTTCATCCGGCCGGTCAACCGCTACTGGGTAGGTCAACAGTTCCAGGTAGCGCAAATCGCCGCCATTGGTATCGATCTCGGCACGTACGATATCGGTCTCAACCACAACCCGCTGTGCAGACGGCAGGGTCTGGTTAACGGGCACTGCAGTGGTGTCTCCGGGCTCTGGCGATTGGCGTGTTGTTGGCGCCCGGGGTACGTCATCTGTCGCTGTAGCGCTTGTGGCGGCGCCCGACTGTGCCAAACCGGGACTCACACTTTGGGCAGGCTGGGTACTGGTTGCTATCGCGCTTGGTTGGCCAGATTCGTGTTCCAACCAGGCCTGCCAAAGCAGTAGCAGCACCATACCCAATGCACCAAAAAGTATCAGCCTTTGAAAATCCATTTACGCGTGCTCACATCCCGTGTGTACGTTTTCCTTGTTTCCAGGTACCGGGTCAAAACCACCGGGGTGCCACGGGTGGCACCGCGACAGCCTGCGACCCGCTAACCACAGCCCACGCAAAATGCCGTGGCCTTGTACCGCCTCGATCGCGTAACTGGTGCACGAGGGGTAAAAGCGGCAAGATGGCCCAAGCAAAGGGCTAACCAGATATCGGTAAGCTTTAAGCAACAGGATTACGATTTTCTGCATCGACTATCCACGCGGTTCCAGTGCTCTTCCAAACTCTGGATTATGTCTTTATTTGTGACGAGACTGGCCTTTGGCCGCGCAATGGCCACTACATCCAGCCCAACTATTTTCAACGCCTGGTGGCGAAACGATTCTCTTACCAAGCGTTTTATTCGGTTGCGCCGCACCGCCCGTAAGGAGACCTTGCGCGACACTGTTATTCCCAGTCGCGCCTGCTCCGTATCATTGCGCCGGGCGTAAACCGTGAACAATTCATCCCCACTGCGACAACGGACACCCAACACCGCCCGGAAAGCTGCGGGTCGCAGCAGGCGGTGGCTGCTCGGAAAGCTCTGGCCGTTCACGGCCGCGCCCTTGCTGGCGCGATCACTGATCAGGCGCTGAGTTGCGTTCGACCTTTGGCACGACGGGCATTGATTATCGCCCGGCCACCGCGAGTTTTCATCCGGGCTCTAAAGCCATGGCGGCGTTTGCGCTTGACGATACTGGGCTGGAAAGTTCGTTTCATTTTTACTCGCGGACTCGCGGGAACAAAAGGCGTTGGAATCTACCGCCTACGGGCCTAAATTGTCAATATTTTTCTTGTTTTTTAGCTCTTTCCCACCCCTGTGGATAAAAACAATTTTTGTTTTTACCTGTGGATAAGTTCTAGAGTTCGGTCTACAATCAGTTCACGCAGATAGATACTATAAACCGGCAAAAAATATCAAGCGCTGAGTTGGGCGCAGGCAATCAGCGCCAAAAACGAACAAGCTAGAGGAAACTTCATTGCCGCCACCACTTTGGACACTATGTGTCAGTCGCCTAGAAGGCGATTTATCGCCCCAACAGTTTAACACCTGGATCCGCCCGCTCCATGCGGTAGAGCGGCCCGGCGCGTTAACCTTGTTGGCCCCGAACCGATTCGTTAAGGATTTTGTCTGTGATGAATTTTTAGAAGAAATTCGTCGGTTGGCACATAGTTTCAGCAGCGCCCCAATTAATGTCCAGGTAGCCGTTGGCAGCGATCAACCCTCGCCAGAACCAAGCGAGCCCAAACCAACTACTAATCCCCGAAAACATCCGGTTAGCGCGTTGCGATTCGAGGGCCGCCTCAACCAAGCGTTCACTTTTGAGACCCATATTGAGGGCAAATCCAACCAACTGGCACGCGCGGCAGCGCATCAGGTAGGGGAGAACCCGGGCAAAGCATATAACCCTCTTTTTCTTTATGGTGGAGTAGGCCTCGGTAAAACTCACTTGATGCAGGCCGCTGGCAATCTGGTAATTCAAGCTAACCCCAAGGCTAAGGTGGTTTATGTGCACTCTGAGCGTTTTGTTGCTGATATGGTGAGAGCGCTGCAGCACAATGCCATTAATGAATTCAAGCGTTATTACCGGTCCTTGGATGCCTTGCTGATTGACGACATTCAGTTTTTCTCAGGGAAAGAGCACTCCCAAGAGGAATTCTTCCATACTTTCAATGATTTAATTGAATGTGAGAGCCAGGTTATTATTACCAGTGATCGTTTTCCTAAAGAAATTTCCGGGGTTCAGGAGCGTTTAATTTCACGTTTTGGTAGTGGTTTGACGTTGCCAATCGACCCCCCTGAACTAGAGACCCGGGTTGCTATATTGCAGCACAAGGCAGGTATCAAAGGTGTGGTGCTTCCTGATGAAGTGGCGTTTTTTATTGCCCGACAGATACGCTCTAATGTGCGGGAGCTTGAGGGAGCTTTGCACCGCATTATTGCGAGTAGTAGTTTTACAGGCCGGTCGGTCGACTTAGAGTTAACCCGCGAGGCATTGCGCGACTTGTTAGTATTTCAGGAGCGTAGGGTTACTATCCAAAACATTCAAAAAACCGTTGCAGAGTATTTCAAAATGCGAATTGCAGATCTGCACTCTAAGCGGCGTAACCGCCAGATTACCCGGCCACGACAAATCGCCATGGCTTTATCCAAAGAGTTAACAAGTATGAGCTTACCGGAAATTGGTGATGCTTTTGGCGGCCGTGACCACACAACAGTGTTACATGCCCAAAAAAAGGTTCGTGAGTTGGTGGCTGCAGACGCTCGGGTGAGAGAGGATTATCTAAACCTACAGCGTATCTTGGGTGCATGAAGTGGATAAATTGTGGACAAGTCCCACATAAAATCGCACTATTGAATTGTGGTGGTTTTATCCACTTTTCTGATCTTATTACCCCACAAGGTTATACACAACAAGAAACACTGTAAATTATTGTTTTAAATATAAAAAAACAGAATATAATTTTTTCCACAGGCCTTATAACAATTAACACTCTTAAGTATTCAATATGAAATTTAAAATTGAGCGCGAAATGCTGCTCGAGTCTTTAGCCATAGTCACCAGTGTGGTTGAACGGCGCCAGACCCTACCCATTCTCGCGAATGTTTTCATACGTCTCAAAGGTAGCCAACTTACATTGGTCGGAACCGATTTGGAGGTTGAGATAAGTGTTGATACTGAAGCACTAAGCGGTGAGGACGGAGAATGCACTGTAACCGCCCGCAAACTGTTGGATATTTGTAGAGCCCTTCCAGAAACCGCAATAATCGACTTCAACGGTGAGAGTGATAAAGCCAAACTGCGCTCAGGACGCAGCCGTTTTACACTCCAGGCATTACCATCAACAGACTTCCCCCGATTGGACGCCGGAAACTGGGAAGAGCGGTTTAAAATGCCGCAACCGGCGCTTAAATCTCTTTTTGACCGAACTGGGTTTTCTATGGCGCAGCAAGACGTACGCTATTTTTTAAATGGTGTTCTGCTCGAGCTTGACCAGAACACTATTACCGCAGTGGCCACAGACGGCCACCGACTGGCCAGAAGCCGTACGACACTGGCTAACAATGTCAGCAACCAGCGCCAAATAATTGTCCCCAGAAAAGCGGTTGTCGAGCTTGGTCGTTTTCTTGGGGAAGGTTCAGATGAGGTTACTGTTGAAATTAATGCCAACCACATCCGCCTGACGCGCCCTCGGGCAACTTTGGTCAGCAAGCTAATCGATGGAAAATTCCCTGATTACAAAGCAGTAATGTCACAAGTTCTGAATCAGAAAATGGTGACAGACCGGCAGAAGTTCTACGAAGTACTGGCACGAACGGCCGTCTTAACTAATGAGAAGTATCGCGGTATTCGGCTGGAGTTAAGTGAAGGCAACCTCAAATTAAGTGCTCACAATCCAGAACACGAAGAAGCGACCGATGAAATCCCAGTGGAGTACGGCGGCACCAAGATTGAGATCGGATTCAATGTAACGTACCTCATGGATGCGCTAAAGTCGCTTTCGACAGATACAGTCGAGGCAGAGTTACAGGACTCCAATACCGGTTGTATGCTTCATGAGCCGGACAACGACGACACTTTGTATCTCATTATGCCGATGCGCTTGTAGGCGCTCCTCAACGTTCCACGTGGAACTATTGCGGGTCGTATGGTTCCACGTGGAACAAATACCGAAAACGTCTAAAAAGCCCTGTTTTTAGCGGCTTTAGACTGCTAAAAATGCTATAATTGAAGGGTTAACCGGAGTTATTCTATGGGCGAGTCCCCTGTCTACGACGAAAGCAGTATTAAGGTTTTAAAAGGCCTTGAAGCGGTGCGAAAGCGCCCAGGCATGTATATCGGCGACACCGACGATGGCACAGGACTACACCATCTGGTGTTTGAGGCGGTGGATAACTCTATTGACGAGGCGCTGGCGGGATATTGCAGCGAGATCACGGTCACAATCCATGCTGATGAAACCATAACCGTCACTGACGATGGGCGTGGAATCCCCACCGGGATGATTCCTGAAGAAAACTGTTCCGCAGCTGAAGTCATCATGACTCAACTACACGCAGGCGGAAAATTTGACCAGAACTCCTACAAGGTCTCTGGCGGCCTGCATGGCGTAGGAGTGTCGGTCGTGAACGCGCTATCGTCCTACCTACGGCTGACCATTTACCGCGAGGGGAAAATATACCGCCAGGAGTACGAAAGAGGTCTGGCCCGGGCCCCTCTCTCAGTGATCGGTGATACTGATCGGACCGGCACCGAAGTACATTTTCGGCCGGATTCGGAGATTTTTACAGATCCGGTCATGCACCACGATATCCTGGCGCGGCGCCTGCGAGAGTTGTCTTTTCTGAATTTAGGTGTGCGCAACCGTTTGATCGATGAACGCGCTGACACCGAAGATATCTTCGAGTACAAAGGGGGTATCGAAGCTTTTGTGGCACATCTTAGCCGCAAGAAAAGCCCGTTGCACCCAACAACCTGCTATATCCGTGCCGAACGCGATGGAGTCCTGCTTGAACTCGCCTTGCAGTGGAACGACTCTTATCAGGAAGCGGTTTTTTGCTATACCAATAATATCCCCCAACGCGATGGCGGAACCCATATGGAAGGATTACGGGCAGCCATGACCCGTACCATGGGGCGCTACATGGAGGAATCAGGATTGGCGCGGCGCACCAAAATTGGCCTTCGAGGCGAGGATTGCCGAGAAGGCCTCACAGCAGTGCTCTCCATTAAAACTCCGGACCCGAAATTTTCCTCGCAAACCAAGGATAAACTGGTTTCGTCGAATGTGCGGGGCCCAGTAGAGTCGCTAGTCAACGAGCATTTGAGCACTTTTTTGCTTGAACGCCCCGCCGAGGCCCGGATGATTCTCGAGAAGATCTCCGAATCGGCCAGAGCCCGCGATGCGGCCCGCAAGGCCCGGGAGATGACTCGACGTAAGAGTATTCTAGAAGTTGGAGGCTTGCCTGGTAAGTTAGCTGATTGTCAGGAGAAAGACCCAACTCAGTGCGAGATCTACCTGGTAGAGGGGGATTCCGCAGGAGGGTCAGCCAAGCAGGCGCGGGATCGGCGCTTTCAAGCGATTTTGCCGCTCAAAGGCAAGATTCTAAACGTAGAAAAAGCCCGTTTCGACAAAATGTTGGCTTCAGAAGAAGTCGGCACGCTGATTACCGCGCTCGGCACCGGGATTGGTGTGGATGATTTTGATGTCAGCAAGTTACGTTACCACCGGGTCATTATCATGACCGATGCGGATGTAGATGGGTCACACATCAGGACTCTTTTGCTCACGTTTTTCTACCGCCAGATGCCCGAGTTGATTGAGCGCGGCCACGTTTATATCGCTCAGCCGCCGCTGTACAAAGTCACAGCCGGAAAAAAAGCAACCTATATCAAAGATGACGAGGAGTTGCGCCGGATATTGCTGGACCTCGCCCTGGATGGTGCCGTGCTAACTCCCGGGAATGGCAAAAGCGCCCCACTCGAAGGGGTGACATTGCGAGCACTTTGCACCGAATATTTTTCGGTCGAGTCCGCCATCACACGCATGTCACGGCGATACCAGACCGAGGTTCTGTGGGAGTTGGCTCGCCAGAAGCGCTTTCATGGCGTTGATCTTACCAACCTGGAAAAACGAGAGTCTTTGGCTGGGGCGCTTGCAGAAGGGTTAAACACCGGCGGCCGCTCGACCGGTGGGCCAAAGTATCGTGTTTCGTGGGATCTGGAAGGGGCAGCAGCAGCGCTCGTAATTGACAGCGAGCGTCACGGGCGTTACCGGCAGAGTCGTTTTACCGGTGAGTTTTTTGAATCTACTGAGTACGAGTCATTATCTGCACTTGGTGAGCGCTTGCGAGCTAATGTTGGATCAGCGCCTAAGGTGCGTCGAGGGCAGCGCGAGCAACAGGAGACAGGATTCTCCGAAGCGCTTGCCTGGTTGATGAAAGAAGCGCGGCGCGGCCTTAGTATTCAGCGCTACAAGGGCCTGGGTGAAATGAACCCAGACCAGTTATGGGAGACCACGATGGACGCCAGCCAGCGCCGGTTATTGCAAGTCCAGATTGAGGACGCTGTCAGCGCGGATGAAGTATTTACTGTGCTAATGGGTGACGAAGTAGAGCCACGGCGCAAGTTTATTCAGCGAAACGCTTTTTCAGTAAATAACCTAGATGTATAACAAACTGTTATAAATCAATTACTTCAGTGTAATATACGAGGCGCTGACAGGACAAACTGCGGAATATCGGTGTCGAAAGTGTTTCCGTCTTCAGCCAGCATTTTGTAGCTGCCGTGCATCGTGGCTACTGGGGTTTCAACGACTGTCCCGGAGGTGTAACGAAAACCTTCCCCCGGTTTTAGGGTAGGTTGTTCGCCCACGACTCCTTCCCCCTCAACCTCTTCAATACGGTTGTCTGCATCCGTAATAATCCAACGACGCGTTAGCAATTTGGCTGAAATGGAGCCTCGGTTGACCAAGGTGATCGTGTACGCAAATACGTATCGATCTTTTTCAGGCTCGGAGTGGTCTGCCATATAGGACGTTTCCACTTCGATGTCGATTTCATAGGGGTTGCTCATATAGGTATTCTCGGCTCAGAGTGGATCACAGGACACTGAGACGATGTTAACGTGTCCAGCCTCAAGGTGTACAGCGCTGAGACTCCCCCCCCAGATGCAACCGGTATCAAGGCCCAGGTAAGGGGGCTGGTTGACCAGGCCGCTAGCGGCCCAGTGGCCAAAGACGACCCGGTAGTGTGACAGGCCGGGATTCGGAATATCAAACCACGCCCTGAGGCCAGACGGCGCAGCTGCAGCTTCGTCCTTGTAATTCAGATCCAGGCATCCGTGTTGATCAACAACTCGCATACGGGTGAACGTGTTGGTGATGAAACGCAATCGCTCCCATCCTGACAACGTTGGATTCCAGCATCTTGGGGTGTCACCGTACATGTGGCACAAGAACTCGTCGCACTGTGTTCCACGCAGTGCATCAGCCACTTCACCGGCCAGAGAGACCGCTTGGTCCACAGTCCATTTTGGGTAAACACCGGCATGGGTCATCACCGCCTTCAACTTAGGACAAACATGAATAAGTGATTGATTCTTAAGGAAATCAACATACTTCGCTAAGCTCGGATGGGCGAGGACGTGATCGAGTTTTTCCACAGCTTTGGGCGATCGAACGCCTGCCGCAACAGCCAGCAAATGCAGGTCATGGTTGCCGAGCACGCTGACTACGCACGGCCCAAGATCAATCAACCGGTCCAGCACTGCTAGAGAATCCGGCCCACGCCCTACAAGGTCGCCAACCAACCACAACCGATCAGCCTGTGAGTCAAAGCTTATGGTTTTAAGCAAGCGATCAAGTGCCCCATCGCAGCCTTGAATATCGCCTATTGCCCAGGTTGCCAATCTAGATTCAGGCCCGTGTCACTCTTCCAGCAGCAGTTTTTCAAACTCCTCAGAGCGCTCTGCCCCAAGCGTCACGCTGTCGCTGATCTGTGCGTTTCTTTGCTGCAGGTACGTCTCTCGCAGGAACAGATAGGGATCCACCTGCATCTGCAGTATTCGATCAATTCCAAGCAGTCTTGAACGAAGGTCTATTAACCGTAAGCCAAAACGAGCCACAGTAACTGTTAGGTTGCCCGGATCCCACAAAGGGTCAGCAATATAGAATTCCGGAATCTTGGCGATAGAGTCTCGCACTGTGCTGGGGCCCAAAAAAGGCAGGACTATATAGGGCCCGCTGGGTACTCCCCACACGGCGAGCGTCTGCCCATAATCCTCTTCGTGAGGCGGTTTGCCCAGTGGCGTCGCAATATCTATAAGGCCAAAAAGCCCGATCGAGCTATTTAACAAAAAGCGATCCAGAGTTTGACGAGCCCGAGCGGGCTTGCCTTGCAGTAGGTCATTAATGAACGTAGTTGGCGCACGCAGGTTGTTGAAAAAATTACCAACTCCTCGGCGAGCCAGGCTTGGAATGACGTATCGGTAGCCGGTAGCGAGAGGCTTAAGCAACGCACGGTCGAAGACATCGTTGAATGTGTACATTGCCCGATTAAATGGCTCGAGTGGATCAGATAGGGACGCAGCCCTCGCCGGATGGGCCAAGGACAGCACCAAAATCAACATCAGTGCGTGCCTCAAGGGGCCGGCCCGGTCCGAAAAAACGCTTTGAAGGCTCAACGGTCCTCGCCCCGGAAGGCTCTGGCAAGTTCACCTACGTAGCGGGAAGCGCGCTGGCCAACCGAGTCAGGCGAGACCAAGCGCGGTGTCAGCAATCGCTGAAGATCTTCGAGATGCCGACTTTGTGCTTCAAAGCGAGCTTTGAGAGCAGCATGTTCCTGTTGTAACTGGTTCAGCTTGTCTGAAGACACCGTTTGTTCCATCGATTTTTGACCTGTAACGTGACTTGGGATGTCGGTGTCACTAGTCCTAGATGTGACACTTGGTGTAGGCCCCGGCTCTCCAAATACGCGGATCAGATCGGTGATATCGAAAAGATAACGAGGCCTTCCACCAGGGTCTTGGCGTTGGAATGGGGTCAGGTGACCATTTTTGACCCGTCGCCGGATCGTGTTGGTCGATATCCCGAAAAGGCGACCGGCCTCGGTGATGCTGATGCGGCTGTAAAGACGGGGTGATGCATCCGGGGTCATGTGATGACCTCTACACATAATTTGGCACGCCGTTTGGTGTCGATCGAGCCGCTAGAAGGCATAGCCCGAGTATACGTGACCACGCCAACGCTGGGTAAGGGTTTAGAGGGCGATTTTTAACCAAAGGCAACTTTTTCCTGTGAGTGCCTTCAGATTTGGTCAGAATATCCATCGATGAAAAGGCAACTGTTTATTCTGGCGACCCTCGCCCTGGCGAGTGGATTATTCTTGCCGTCAGCGGCTCAAGCCGACCCTGCTCAGGAGGCTCTGGCCCTGGTGCTAAAGGCCTATGTCGAGCGCCATCGGCTGGCAGGGCCCTTACCGGATCTGGCGGTTTCTAA
>JAPKAJ010000251.1 GCA_028825345.1 Arenicellales bacterium
AGCCATTTACCCCGCTTTTACAAGGGGTAATCAGTTTCTCGCTATGCGACTCGACAGGATGGCCCTTGCAGGCCCAAAGCGACTGTGTCCTACTTCAGTGGTCATCGCCGAGGCGGCGCTGCGACGCAGGCGATATTGTTGTCAATCCAAAGGAGCTCTCATGAATCACAACCCACAGAAATTCTGCACAGCTCGCGCGGCCGAAGCGCAATGGACTCAGGGCTTACGAAAATTTTTTGAATACCGGGACCTGGGTATCAGCGAGGCCACCGACGGGCGCTACAACGCTCACGTCATCCGCGTAAAAAAACCGGTGTCGGAATTTCCTCACACCGGACCGCACGCACACGACCTTCAGTTCCAAATGATCTATGTACTCAAAGGGTGGATCCGCTTTACCTACGAGGGACAGGGCGAGTTCACCTTTCGCGCCGGTGACAGTTGCCTGCAGCCCGCGGGCATTATCCATGATGAACTTGCCTGCTCCGATGACGTGGAGCTGATCGAGTTCACCTCACCCGCTGAGTTTGAAACTCACCGGGTCGACCAAGGCCAAACCTGAGTCAGCGGCAGCGAAGGTCAGCGCTCGCGCGCCCACAATTCCCGGGCCAGCACACCGACTCGGGCTTCGATCGCTGCCATGGCATCAAGAATCATATCCTCGCGGTAGCGTCGACCGATCAACTGCACCCCGGCGGGCAATCCTTCGATCAATCCGATCGGGGTGACCCCAGCCGGCAGGCTGACCCAGTTGATGCCGGTGCTGTAGATCGCCGCGTTAAAAACATCCCGCGTGCCTTGAAGGCTTTTCGCATCGCAGTCCCACTCAGGAGTGGGCTGCAGAAAATACGGCGTTAGCACTAAAGGCGTTCGCTCAAGAAATACATCCCATTGACGGGTCATTGCCGTACGCTCCTTGATCCCCTCGCGGTAAGCCGCCGCATCGGCGGTCTCACCCATCTGGAAGTACCACTCCAAAATCTGCTGGATGGTTGCACTGCCATGCTCGCGCGCCAGCGGCATCAGGAAAGCCTCAAGCTCCGCCCCCAGAAAAGTGAACCATGCCTTCGCCGCATCGTCTACCGAAGGCGTAGTCACCGGCTCAACAGCATAACCCGCATCCGACAGGTATCCCGCTGCCTGATCGATCGCCTGGCTGATCTGCGGGTGTATAGGATGACCGTAGGACTCGGCCGTTACACCGACCCGGATAGGGGAAGGCTCGCTGGGCCAATTGTCAAAAGGCACCGGCATCCAGAAAGGGTCGCGCGCATCATGTCCAGCCATAACCTTGAGCGCCAGGCGCACGTCACGCACTTCGCGGCAGATGGCGCCCTGCACCGAGATCAACTGGGCCAGCATCCCTCGCTCCGCGGGTGCCGAGGGCAAATAGGCCGGCACACGGCCGAAGGTGGGCTTGACCGTGGACAGACCGCAATTAAACGCCGGACAGCGTAGCGACCCGCCAATGTCATTGCCGTGATGAATCGGACCAAACCCAGCAGCGGCGGCAGATGAAGCGCCGCCTGAAGAGCCGCCCGGGCTGGCGTTGTCATCCCAGGGGTTAAGCGTGCGGCCGTACAGCGGGTTGTCAGTGGTCAGACGCATCGACAACTCCGGCGTATTGGTACGCCCGACGATGATCGCACCGGCGTTTTTCAGGTTGCTCACCACTGGGGAATCATCCTGCGCGATGAGATCAGCAAAGGCGGGCAGGCCATTGGGCGTGGGCTGACCCTTGACATCGATATTGGATTTGATCGTAACAGGCACGCCGTGCAACGCCCCCAGCGGCGCCCCGGCTTTGACGCTGGCATCGGCTGCACGCGCCTGCATCAGGGCTTCATCACCAAGGTTAAGCACTATGGCATTGAGGCGGGGGTTGTGGGCCGCCATGCGTTCCGTCACCGATGCCACGACTGCCTCACTGGTAAAACGCTGCTCACGGATACCTTGCGCCACATCGCAAGCACTCAATTGCCACAGTTCGTCACTCATAACGTGCTCCTTGTTGTACGGGTAGCGTTCCCATTGGTAAGCCCACCTTCAGGCCCGCCGGGAAGGTAAAACATCCAGCGATAGCGCCCCCTCCCCAGGCCAAGCGAAATCATTACGGCCTACGACCCAACACCCTTATGGTTGCATTTATGCATTGCCCGAACGATAACGCCAATGCCAGGAGGGTGTCCAACTGATGCGCGTATCCGCTGTGAAAATCAGCTCGATCGTAACCGTCCTTGGCCCTGTGGCCACCACTACGACAGCTCTGGCCGACATTCACACGATCGACGCGCTCGCGCGTTGGAGGTCTACCGCTCAAGTTTTATCAGGCCAACCGACTCAAGCCGCGAGTTCCCAGGGTAACCCCCTAGATGACTACAGAATCTCGCTAGATTACATCCGCATGCAGGTTCGGGTCTTGGTTCCCAGCACATACCTGGCGAGGTCCCAGATATTGATTGCCGCAGAATTACGGCGAGTCTCAATCCGATGCTGATACGCGCGACTTACGAAACAGTTTTAGCAGTGGTAGCAAAAAGAGCACAACAGCGCCACCCATGATCGGGCCCGAGATCGGTCTTTCGATAAAGATCATCAGATTTCCGTCACTCATCAACAAGGCCTGACGCATTGATGTCTCAGCCAACGGGCCCAACACAATCGCCAATACCGCTGGTGCCAGCGGGTAATCCAGTTTGCGCATCAGATAACCCACGATACCAAAAATCAGGATTAACCAGACATCGTGCATGTTTTGCGTGGGCGCGTAGCCACCCACCAGACACAGCACAAAAATGATAGGCGCGAGGATAGTAAAAGGCATGCGCAGTACGCCGATGAACGCCGGTATGAATGCCAGGTTAATCAACATGGCGAAAAGGTTCGCCACGTAGAGACTGGCAATAAGGCCCCAGACGAATTCCTGGTGCTCAACGAACAGCATCGGCCCCGGTTCCAGACCCCAGATCACCATGCCCCCCAGCAGGATCGCCGTAGTCGGCGACCCGGGAATACCCAGGGTCAGCATAGGTAACATTGAACCCGTGCTGGCAGCGTTGTTAGCCGACTCAGGTGCGGCCACACCCTCAATGTTGCCTTTGCCAAAAGAGTCCGGGTCCTTGGACATCGTCTTGGCCATACCGTAGGCCATAATGGATCCCGGGGTTGCTCCTGCAGCCGGCAGTATGCCCACAAAGTATCCCAGAAAAGATCCCATCACACTGGCTTTCAGTGAATGTTTGAGGCCCTTGAGGTGCGTAGCAATACGCCTGATGCTGAACGATGCCTGGGAGACTTTTACCCCATCATGGCTGGATTCGATGGTCCAGAGCATCTCACCAATCCCGTAGATACCGATCGCCAGAACCAGAAAATTAATGCCATGGAAAAACCCGGGCAAATCGCCGAAAATCAACCGCGGCTCTCCGCTGATGATGTCCAGACCCACAGCGCTCAGTACCAACCCGATGAATATCGAAAACAGTGTCTTGGGGATATCGTCTCCACCCAGTCCAATAAACGTGGCAAATGCAAGCATCATCAGTGCAAATTCCTCGGCAGCACCAAAAGCCAGTGCGACTTCGGCCAAGGGAGGCGCAAAC
>JAPKAJ010000252.1 GCA_028825345.1 Arenicellales bacterium
GCGGGATTTGCCGGACTGAACGACATTTTTGGGCCCAAGGAGGCGGATGCGTTCCTGGTGCGTGGTGACACCTTTCGCGCAAGACTTGCAGATTCAATTGATCGTCTTCAATTACCGATTCACATTACCGGAAAAGGATCAATGATGGCTTTTCATTTTTGCCACGAAGCGCCGCACGCTCCCTACGACGTACAACGCATTCCGGCCGAACTGTACGAGCTGATACATCTGTCGATGATGGCAAGAGGCCAATTTCATGCCCGCCGCGGCATGGTCAACCTATCCCTGGCGATGTCCGACGAAATGCTTGAAACCTTCAAAAACACCCTTACCGAAGTGATGCGGGAGTCCGGGGAATTAATCGAGCAAGCAACGCTACCCTGAAACCAAAAACGCCCCGCTGAGCGGGGCGTCGTGACTGGCTGCCACAGTGTTCACTGTCACCGGACAGGGTGTCGCACTTAGCCCGAAAGATTGCTCCCGGAACACCTGCGCACACCAACGTTCACTGTGACAAATCCTATATCACTAGACATTAGATCACCCCCTTTTTTTTTCTGGCCCATGGGGCTTCAAGTGTATCTGCATGGGTTGCCGGTGACAATGCCGTTGTGGCGTTTATTCCCGGATTACCCAAACTGTTCACGCAGGCGTTTTTTATCGATTTTGCCGACACTGGTCTTGGGTATCTCGTCAACCTGCTCGATGCGTTCTGGCACCGCCCAATCGCTAATAAGACCTGCCTTGGCAGCCTCAGCAAACCGTTCGGCAACCTCGCTACAATCGATCTCAGTTTCTTTGCCAACAACAAGGACCAACGGGCGCTCGCCCCATTTTTTATCGACAACACCGATCACCGCTGCTTCGCTTACGCTCGGGACTCCCAATGCCAGATCCTCCAGCTCCAATGAAGATATCCACTCCCCCCCGCTTTTTATTACATCTTTCAGGCGATCTGTAATTTTTAAATACCCTTGGGCATCGATATGCCCAATATCCCCAGTATGCAGGTAGCCGTGCGTCCATAACTCCTCGGAACGCTCAGGGTCATTGAGATACCCCTGCGTCAACCACGGTGCGCGAACCACAACCTCGCCTGTAGTTACCCCATCGCGGGGTTGTTCTCTAAAGTCCGGATCAACAATCTTTAGTTCTACCATCGGAACTGCGCGGCCGCCTTTGCAACGGTATGTCAGAGCCTCGCTGGAATTGAACTCCTCAGCCGATCCCTTGATCTGTGCCAAGGTCAACACAGGGCCAGTCTCTGACATGCCGTAGCCGCCAAAGACATCGATTCCAAGATCAAGTGCGCGACGGGCCAGGGCCGATGACAAAGCCGAGCCGCCGATAATGACCTTCCATTGGCTAAGATCAACCTTCTCGGCCATGGGGTCACTCAGCAGCATGTGCATAATGGTTGGAACACAGTGCGAAAAAGTTACCCCTTCATCTTGAATCAACTGCAGCAGTTTTGCCGGCTCGTAACGGCCCGGGTACACCTGCTTGACCCCCAGCAAAGTGGCCAGATAAGGGACACCCCACGCATGAACATGAAACATCGGCGTAATTGGCATATACACATCACTTGCATGCAATCGGCCCTGCTCTGGGTTGCTCGACAGCCCGATTCCCAACCCGAGGGTATGAAGCACTAATTGCCGCTGGCTGAAATAAACTCCTTTGGGGCGGCCGGTCGTGCCGGTGGTGTAAAAGGTGGTCGCCCGAATATTTTCGTCAAAATCACGCATGTCGTGTCGTGGCGATGCTGCCTGCAAAAGAGACTCATATTCCCCGGCAAAGGTAATATCGGTCTCTCCCTTTACTGCTGACGCGGGTTCATCACAAAGTCGAACCCAGTGCTTGACCGAGGCCGTCTGCCCAGCAAGACCTGTCGCCAGTTCCAGAAAATCGTCGTGCACCATCAGCACAGTATCGGCAGCATGATTAACCGTATACAAGATCTGCTCTGGAGAAAGGCGAATATTAATCGTGTGCAGCACCGCGCCAATCATTGGCACCGCGAAGAAGCACTCAAGGTAGCGGTGAGTATCCCAATCCATCACCGCAACGGTGTCGCCTGGCTGAACTCCAAGATCTACCAAAGCATTGGCCAGGCGTTTCACCCGCTCATGAAATTCAAGATAACTGATCCGTCGTTGATCGGCATATACAATTTGCTGGTGCGGATGATTCACTTCCAAAGTGGAAAGCAGCTGACCAATCAGCAACGGATAATCATAAGCTGACGGGGTCCGTGGAATACCTAAATCCTGCATATCAACTACCCTCGATCGCGGCTTAGTACAAACCGCAGTTAACTCTTATTTGGATGCTGAGTGATTATGCCAAAGTGCAATGGGCCACGGACCTATAACTGATCGATAGAATCAGAACGTCAACGACGTTCCACGGCGATCCTGACTTAGCCTTTGGGTTGAATGATCCGTCCATCGTAACGCATTCCTATGGTACGTCGAACCCGAGTTACCGCGGTGACAGAGTGGAAAGGGCGCACGAATCCTGGGAAAACGCCAGGCGCGCCCATCAGCAGTAGATCTCCCGGATTAAACCGAATCACCGCACCGTTACTCTCATCACGGCGTTTGTGAATTCTGAACTCGCCGTCTCCACTGACAAGCAATATGGCGACAATCATCCGATATTTCAGATGATCGCGATGTGGCGTAATACCTTTGCAGCCCCCAGGGTATCGCTGGACGATCAGGTCATTGATCTCGTATGAATCCGGCGAGGCTATTTCTACCCCTGTCTGCGTTAACGCCAATGCCGCAAGGCGTCCAAACGCTTTGGCAAGTGTCCAGAACGGATGATCCAAGGGGACCGAGTAATTCAACTCGAAATCCTGGTGCACCGGAGCATCTTTGGCGCCAATCATCGGAGTAGCTGGAAGATATACTAATTTATCCGCAAGTGAGGCCATGCGATCGCACTCTCGCGGTGACAGGCAAGATACCGTAGTCGCTGGCCATCGTGACAAGCTTTCAACTGCAAAGGACAAACGTCCTGGATCAAGTCGATTAAACATCCGCCGCGGCCCTGGGTTCGGTGTAGCCAGGATCCATTCCTGGATTCCAATCCACATCAAGGTAACTGCCTTCCCTCTCTGGGCCGTAATGGATTTTTGATGGATCTGTCACGCTCCCTTGTCCATCCCCATCACGACCACCACCGGGATCTCCCGGAAGAATCTCTTGAGCGGCATCTCTGCCTGCAGTCACACCGGTAGAGATATTTGAATCAGAACAAGAGGCAAGGATCAGTAATGTGGTTAAAGCACTTGCCAGAAGGCCTGTTTTATTGATTAAGCGTATGGATATCCCGGGTAAGAGTGAATCTTGGGTACTTCTGAATGTCTTAATTGTAGGGATAAGGGATAAAGGGGTCTAGGAAGGGTTGGGGAGGACTGCCTCGACAAGGGCGAGCAGCTCAACGAGCTACACAAGCTTTGTATGCCTCGTGATTAGCCCTGCTATCGTTTGTCCCACAACAATCCTGAAGTCGCTACCAGATATCTCTGGCAAGATTGTAGACATCAAGGATGCTGCTAGACACCAGGCGTATTGGAGACTGTTTCGTACAAT
>JAPKAJ010000031.1 GCA_028825345.1 Arenicellales bacterium
CGTTTCTTAGACCCAAGACACCCCGCCGCCCGCAAATAAGACTCATCAATGGACTCTACACCGAGCACTGTGTTTAAAGCGGTCACAAAAAAAGAGGCTAAGGTTGCCAGATAGATGATTGGCGTCTCAAACCCCGAGAACATCACAATTGCAAGCGGAACCCATGCGAGAATAGGAATCGGCCGTAAGGTCTCCAGCACTGGAAAAGTATAATCCTTAAACTTCTTTGACCAGCCCATAAAGAGGCCCAAGGGCACACCGAGAACTGTTGCCAGAGCGAAGCCAATAATGACTCGCCTGCAACTGACCCAAATATTAATATAGTAGTCTTCGGTAAAAAGCGAGGTACCCCAGATCGGGTCTCTACTTACCCATTCGGTTATTACCTCGACCGGGCCCGGGATCTTAAAAAAGGGGAAAAGTTTCCAATACTCATTTAAAAGAAAATAGGTCAGTAGCCATAGCCCGATACCCGCGAACGCCAGGTACGGCATGGGCGTCTTCAATGATTTCCAGGTCTTGTACAGAAAATACTGAAAGCCTGTTGGAGCGTGCCCGCTGACACCTTGATTACTCATTCACATCTTCCCCTTTTGCCCATGTTTCGGGTGAACAGTAAGTACTACTCTGCCTACCACCGGGCGAGATTTTTACAGGCAGACTCGCCTGTGGCGGGTGATACTTTAACTTTGTTTTAACTTAGAAATCAAAAGCGGGCTCCGAGATACTCTCGAGGCCCGCTTTTCAATCAATCTACTAGACTAACATCTTAATTATTGGTATGCAGAATCCGGCTGCTCACCCACAAATCCGATAGGCGCCGACAAGCCTCGTGATGTCAGTACTGCTTTTGCGACATCATCCATGATGGCTTCTGGTCGCAATATCGCGTTCGGTACCACTTTCCGGCCGTTCAAGAACCTAGTTGCCGCAGAAACCAGTTGCCTGGCCGTATCATCAAACACGTATCGCAGCGTCAGCTTCTCTTCTCCGCCACCGATCGCAGGTGAGTTCTGGCCATATAGTGATGCCCAGAGTGTACGTCGATCCATGCCTTCGGTCTGGTCGTCTGCCATCTGCGATACCGCCGTGGCATTACCCAGATCTTTCAGGAACAACTGGGCGTCTAACTCAGCTTCGAGCCAGCCACGCTGTACATCGGGCCGGTCACGAATGATCTCGTAGAGCATCGCCAAAAAGCCTGCATCACCGCCTTCTACGCCATCAAAGCTTTCGCCAGATGCTGCGCGCCGCGCAATACCCTGCAACTGAATCTTCGAAGCGGTAGGCTCCCAGATAACTGCGGCATCGAGTTTGTTGTTCTTGAAGCTGGAGGTGATAACCTCGATGTTCATGTTGAGGTATTTTTTGGGCTTGATGCCAGCCTGATCGAATGCCCAACGGGCAAAACGGTCAGTACATGCGCCATGGGGGGCAGCAACTAACTTACCGTCCATCCACTTAACCGCGTCCATACCATTTGCGAACTCCGGTGCATCATTCTTCACCAGGAATACGTTGCACTGCTGGCGGGACGTTCCCAACACAGCGATCATACGAATGTCGACTTTATCCTTCTTAGTGGTCGATACGATCGCAGGCATATCGCCCATGTAGCCAAGATGGTTCTTCTCACCCAACATCTTGCCTACGATGACCGAGCCTTGCAGTCCAATTTCAAATTTCACATCGGACCCGGCCGGCAGATACTTCTTCCAGGAGTTCTGACCATTGATCACAACCCCGGACCATGATTCGGTGTAATAAGGCTGATACCCAACTACCAGGTTGACGGCCTCACCCGGCTTACCAAAGCCAACCTCGGCAACCGCTGGCTGTATAGCCCCCGCGCAGAGCATGGCTGCTCCTACGCCCACAGATAATATGGACTTATTAAATTTATACATATTTCCTCCCCTTTGGTGAATCCAATATTGGTGTCGCATAAAATGAATTCTTCCAGCAGAACTGGAACGCATCGCTTTATTGCTGGCCCAAATATCAGCCAAGGTGGAATGATTTGTAAAATGCTTTAATTTGATCGTTTGATTGGCTACCCCTATCAGGATGACAAGTGCCGACAATAAACCGATATGGACCGCCGAATCACTCGATACGACTGCGCATATAGCCTAAACCGACCAAACACGCTTCCTGCTTTATTCATTGATTTGCTATTCGGCGTCGGGCTAACAGCCCTTAGAATCAGTGATTGGGATTTTTCCCCGGTGCAAGGATATCGAAAATGGTTGCACCGGCCTGCGCTGCATCGCTCGATTCGCGCCGGATTGGCATATCGGCAAGTTGGCCAACCGTGATGGGTCGTATGGGTGGCCGGATTCGGTAGTGACCGATATCAGTCACCGATATGTCATGCACCTGCGCCATCAACTGGCTGACGGTAGCAGCGCACTTGCGACCCATGCAAGGGCCCATGCCGCAACGGGTAAACGCCTTGGCCTGATTGGGTCCCATACAACCACGTGCCGCAACGCTGCGGATCTCTCCTGCAGTAACCTCTTCGCAGCGACAGACGATGGTATCGTCATCGAGAGGCAACTGAAACTGCGAAGTCGGCGGAAAGTATCGATCCAGAAAACGCCGCAAACGGCGTTGGCGTTTCAACACCGCGGGTTCAGGCAAAGGTTGTGTACTACCAATGCCGCCCAATTGCCCGAGTACTTCATGGGCGACCCGCTCACCCTGCAGCATGGCTACCTCGGCACCTGCAATACCCACAGAGTCTCCCACCATGGATATGGATTCGCGGCTAGTTATACCAACGCCGCAGATGTCCGGAACCCAACATCCTTGGAGAGGATCAAAATGGTGCACAAGGCCTGCTGACATCGACAGCCAGGTATTGGAAATCACCCCATCATGGACCAGCAGCAGTGCCGTTGCCATATCGTACGAGCGTCCTGCTGACTGGTAGCTGACTGATCGCAACTGATCGTCACCTTTGGCTCTTAGGTCAGTCACGTGGGAGGTCACCTCGACCTGTCTTTTTACACCGTGCATCCAGCGGCTGCCTTGGATCACAGCACCTGGGCAAGCCAACAGCGCGTTCAACCCAGATAAGTATGTACCCCAGGATGCACTCGGCCGGGTATCTAGAATCGCCTGGGGCGTTACGCCCATACCAATCAACTGATTTGCATAAAGATAAAACAGTGGACCGGTGCCGGCGAGCACCACGTCATTTTCAGGCAGTAAGCCGGATGATTTGAGCAGGGTCTGCGCCGCACCCACAGTCATCACCCCAGGCAAGGTCCAGCCCAAAAAGGGTGTTGGACGCTCCATCGCGCCGGTTGCCAGGATAATATGGCGCGGGTAAAGCATTTGCGCAGCACCGTTTTCTACCAGGCCCAGCGCCAGTTCAGGCTCCTGATCCGAGGTGATCTCCCATACCGAAGTGCCAGGGCGGTAATACGCTCCACTTTCTCTGAAACGCCTGACCAACTCTATTCCAGCACCGTAGCTAGCGCCCAGTGGATTCAAATCTGATGGCCGCGTCGCATTGACTTTCTCTATTCCCCGGAATACCTGGCCACCAGGTGTCTGCTGCTCATCAAGCACGACCACATCAACGCCTTTGCCGGCAAGTACACAGGCCGCGGCCAGGCCCGCAGGCCCGGCTCCAACAATGGCTACCTCACAGGTGGATCTAATATCGCTCATCCAATACTCCGATGGGAATCACGCCAGCACTTGTGATTAAAACTGTTCATAGCTGCCGCAAAATGTCTATTCGTTGACAATGATCTATCTTGATCAGTAGATGCCAAACCGCTTCAAGACAAATGGCGCAAGTAACTCACTTCGCTCACGGCTTAAAGCCCACTTTACGATCAAAGTCGCAACGACTGGCGCAATTGCCCAGCCATGCCCCGACCATCCTGTCGCAACGTAGCCATTGGCGATTCCCGGTACACGATCAATTATCGGAATATCATCAACGCTCATCGCCTCAAGATGGTCTGCATCGGTCCTCGCAACCTCGACGCCCTGAAGTTCAGGGAAAACTGCGATAGCCTGTGCAAGATTACCTTCTACCGCCGACGGCAGAACACTGCCGCGCTGACTCGTAACATCCCATGCGCCGTGCCAGCCGCCGGATATCATCAGACGGTTGTCCGGCTCCGCCTTGATCGAAACCATGCGATGTGCATGCCCCAGCACAGTGTCCACATGAACCCGGTCGAACGGTTCCGTGATCATCACCTGCAGACAGGCATTCCAAACCGGGAGTTGTAAATTAAACGCCGTCTTCACCAGTTCATGAGCACCACTGTTGGCAAGGACAAACAGGTTACCGCTGAAGGCAATTGATTCACCCTTTGCCGTAATCACGGCAGTCACACTATCGCCATGGGTTTCAAAATGACTGATCGCGGTATCCTCCTGGACAACGACCCCCAACTTTCTTGCGCGATCGGCAACAGCCCGGGTAAAACCGCCATGGTCACAAACACCATCCTTAGCACAGTAGATGCCGGCTTTTATATCTTGTGAAAGCCCAGTCTGAATCTCGGCCAACTCCACGCCCGCAACAAGACGACAATCAATCCCCTGGTTGCGTTGCATCTGCACCCGCGCATCGGCAGAGGCAAGATCATCATCTCGTTCTAGCAGCAGGAGATGTCCGGTGCGCTGATAAAAGCCCTGACTACCCAGTTCCTCTTCGAGTACAGGCCATCGCCGGTAAGCCTGCCGCATTAAAGGCAACTCCCGAAGATCGCGTCCATTGGCCCGGACGCCACGACGCCCTGGCCCACCCGACGCGCCGCAGGCGACGGACCCCGCTTCCAGCACTTGAACCTGACGACCCAAGCGCGCGAGTTCCAGAGCAACCAGCATGCCATAGACCCCGGCACCGATCACAATATCGTCTGGCATGCTCAACTCCCTTCAGCCGGACTCGGGATGGGTGTCCGGCATCATACGTACCTGCATCCCTTCAGCCACCTCAATCAAGCACGCTTGTACAGCGCCCTGTCCTTCAATCTCGACCAGACATTCGTAACAGTTGCCGATCATGCAAAAAGGCGCTCGCGCCGAACCGCTTACCGGCGAGCGCCTGAGTTGGGATATACCGACTGCCAACAGAGCGCCGGCAACGCTGTCCCCCCGGTTGGCGAGCACCTCATGGTCCTCGAACCAAAAACTCACCGGGTCAGCGATGTTATGGCGACGATGAAACATCAAAACGCTCTAAACCAAAGCATTGATAAGCAGCCGGTATCTGACCATCGAGCACCCACTGGGGGACTTCGTGCGCATGTACCGCCGCCAGAGTAACGCCGCTATGACAGGAAAAAGAAAACGCACCGGGAAACTCCGAGGATTGCGTATAAACAGGAAAGCCATCGGGCGTCATGATCCGTAACGCGGCCCAAGTGCGCTGGATGCGCAGATCCCGCAAGTAAGGAAACGCGCGACTACATTGGCGGGCAATGTCCTGAAGCGTTGATGTTTTGGTATCCAAATCAAAGCCTGCATCCCGCGCTGACGGGCCCAACATGAAATTGCCCTCGTCAGTTTGACGGACATAGTTCGTTGGATAGCCCAAAATATTTGGACTTCTTTCGGTCACGACGATCTGCCCCTGCACCGGAAATACAGGCACCGAGAGCCGCAACTGCGCTCCCAGATCACTCGAACCGTGTCCCGCGGCAATCACCAGTCTTTCGCAGCCAGCAACGAGCCTCGCGCCACTGAAAAGCTCGAAGCCGCCTGAGTCGAGTGGGCGAATACGGTCGATGTGCGATCGCGGCAGATAGGTTCCGCCATTAAGATCAAAACCCTCCTGTAGCGCACGCAACAACCGCAAGGGATTGACGTGACCGTCGTGCGGGCAATAGGTAGCGCCTGGCACCTCGGGGCCGATTCCGGGCAGCGACTCAGCGAGTGTCGGGTTCTCGACGACCTCGTAATCATAGCCCTCATCGCCGGCCTCGTGCCGCAACTGCTCCAACACTTTAAGGTTGGCTATGAATTCCACCTCGTCCACCGCAATAGAGAACCCGCCAGGCCGGTGATAGCCCGTTGTGGTCCCAGTCCTGTCGTTGAGCTCGTCACTGAATGCAAGCCAGTCATTGGCAGATTTGCGCGACCAGCGGGCATATTCCGGCATACCTTGGCCTTTTCCCTGAACCCAGACTAAACCAAAATTACCACGGGCGGTGCGGATAGCATTGTCGCCCTCATCGATCAGTCCAACACTGCCACTGAGTTTGCTTAACCCATAAGCAAAGGCCGAACCCAAGAGTCCGCCTCCGATTACTGCAATATCCATTTGCTTCAACGGACGTCGCCGCCAAACGCCAAAATCCTCGGCATCCAAACCGGATTTCGTGTAAACACAGATATTGATCCTACCAACATCAACCAATCTTACCGGCAAGCAGCCAACGTAACCCGACTATGGCGGCCAACGAGCCGGCAGCCATGGCCATGAAGGCAAAACCCCATCCGACGATCGATCCCGACCCCGCTGTCAAATCCAACACCAGCCCTACAACCAGAGGGCCTAAAAACCCGCCGGAGAACCCCATAACCGAATGCATAGCCAGCGTTGCACCCCGCTCGCCCTGGCGAGCTGCGGCGACTACGCCACCTGTGATCGCGGCCGAATCAGTCATGATGAAAATAGAATAAAGCCCAGCCAATACCAACACATACTCGAACGGCAAAGCACTAGTGAAACCGAGCAACGAGCCCGCCAGTATTGAAAGAACCATGATCACAGAAATCGTTTGTCGACGCTCACGGCGCAACGCGATATGGGCGCCGATCAAACTTGCAGGCATACCCAGCAGGCTCAACAGCGCAGCAAAACCCGAAACACTCTCCCGGCTGATCACAGAATCCGACGCGCTCGCAGCAAAAAGAAGAAACGCCACAATCCAGGCGCGGTAAGCAAAAAGTTCATAGGTGTGGCCGGTATACGCCCAGATATAAGCAAGCGCCGGACGGTTGCGGAACACAGGTCGAAAATCCAGAGGGTGTCGATCCACCTTAACTGATCCGTCTGGCTGCTTAGGGCCGATCAGGGCAATAATCAGCAACAGACAGGCCGCCTGCGCTCCGCCGGCCAGTAGAAATACTGTCTGCCAGTCAAAATGTACACTGAACAAACCGGTGCCATAAAAAGATGCCGCAGTACCCAGGCTGAAAACACTCAGATACCAGGGCAAGGCCCTTTGCCGATGAGACTCGCTCAGACGGTCGTTCAGAATCTGTAGGCCGGGCATATAGGTGCCTGCCAGAGAGATGCCAGCCAAAAAACGAAAACCCATCGCACTGGCAAAACCATCGGCAAATAATCCGAATCCCACGGAACTGACGACACCGGTCGCAACGCCAAAGAGATAGATGCGCCGTGCATCAATCGCATCTGTCAGTCCTACCAGAATTGGCACCGCGGCGACATAGCCAGCGAAATAGATGCCACTGATCCAACCAGCCTGGGTGCTGCTGAGATTCCACAAAACGCCAAAATCATTAAGCAATACCGCAAAATTGGCAAAACCCGCCATCGCCAGTATCTGCGCAATGCACAGGCTGACCAACAGGACGATGGGCGACATACTCTGGCTTGGAGTCGACATACCGTGTCTATTTCCTTGCTGGTTCCGCGACAATGGTATCGGCTACGCAGCACACAATCCGTTCATACCGCCAGGCCTGACAGCCGAGGCAGCAAACTTATACACTTAATCCGTTGCCAATATTAAGATCAACCCGGCGATTATCCATGAGAATCACCTGTATCCGCGTTTTTAGGGCTGACCTGCCGATGAAAGAAGGCAGTTATAGCTGGTCAACCCAATCCCATGCAGCATTTGATACCACGGTAGTACTTGTCGAAACCAACCAGGGTATCACCGGAGTCGGTGAGTGCTGTCCACTGGGCCCGACCTACCTGCCCGCCTATGCGCAGGGTGTGCGTGCAGGCATCTCGCAACTCGCGCCGAAATTAATTGGTGAGGATCCGACCCAGATTGAGTGCATCAACGACACCATGGATGCCCTGCTTAAAGGTCACCCTTACGTCAAGTCAGCCATTGATATGGCGTGCTGGGACATTTTGGGCAAAGTATCAGGTCTTCCGCTTTACACCTTGCTGGGCGGGCTGCGCCAGGAGAAGGTCACCCTCTATAAAGTGGTTACCCGTGCTGACCCGGGTGCGATGGCAGACCGTATTCCCGAATATCGTGCCCAGGGGTATCGCCAGTTTCAGGTCAAAGTCGGTGAGGATCCAGCGACAGACATCATCCGCATTCACCGCGTCGCGCAAGCCATGGAAGCCAACGAAGTGCTCAATGCCGACGCCAACACCGGGTGGAAACAACACGAAGCTTTGCAGGTTGCCAATGCGATTGCGGATCTGGCAACACAGACCGGTATCCGCCTGACTTTCGAGCAGCCCTGCCTTTCCTACGAGGAGTGTCTTGCGGTACGGGCACACACCGATCTGCCTTTCGTTCTTGATGAATGCATCGATAGTCTGGCGGCTCTGTTGCGGGCCAACCAGGATCACGCCATGGATATGATTAATCTCAAGATCAGTCGATTTGGCGGACTGACCCGTGCCCGCCAGGCACGGGATCTTTGTGTCTCTTTGGGGCTGCCGATGAATGTGGAGGATAGCTGGGGCGGCGAGATCACCACCGCTGCAATCGCCCACCTCGCCCACTCTACGCCGCCGGCTTTCCAGTTTCAGTCGTCCGCCTTTCATGAATACGCCACAATCGAGATCGCCACCGGTGCGCCCACAGTTCACGAGGGCACCATGACAGCATCGGATGCCCCCGGACTCGGTGTCGAGCCGATCCTTGAGGCGCTCGAACCCGTAAACGAATACCGGTAACCAGCTAGGAGAATCGCTGATGCAATTTGAAGGAATCTATATACCCGTCATTACTCCCTTTCATGATGACGGTTCGGTCGACGAAAACGGCTTTGCCGAGGTCATCGAATTTCTTATCGATGCCGGTGTTCACGGTATCGTCGTCGCAGGGACGACTGGCGAGTACTATGCGCAGACCATGGCCGAGCGTACCGGTCTGATGCAAACAGCCCACCAGGTCATCAACGGTCGAGTACCGCTGATGATCGGGGTTGGTGCAATCCGCACCGAAGACGCCATCGAACTGGCCCAAACTGCGAAACAGGTAGGGGCCGATTCTCTGCTGGTGAACTCGCCGCCGTATGTACTTCCCACCGAAAGTGAGAACGCCGCGCACGCATTGGCAATCGACAAAGCCGCAGACCTGCCGATCATGCTCTACAACTATCCTGGCCGCACCGGCAGCAACATGGGTGAGGACTATCTTCGCCAGGTCAGTACATCAAAGAATTTCTGCGCTATTAAGGAAAGCTCGGGTGACATCAACCGACTGCACCTCTTGGCCAACGACTATCCCAATATTCAACTGTCCTGCGGTGCCGATGACCAGGCGCTTGAGTTTTTTGTCTGGGGGGCGCGCAGTTGGGTATGCGCAGGTGGAAACTTTGCGCCCGAAGCGCATAGTGCGCTTTATGAAGCCTGCGCTATACACAAGGATTTCGAAAAGGGTCGCAAAATCATGGCAGCGATGCTGCCATTGATGGCCCTGCTTGAGCAGGGCGGAAAATTTGGCCAATGCATCAAACACGCAACGGCGCTTCGTGGCCTGCCTGCCGGGCCACCACGAAACCCACTGGCGCCGTTGACCGAAGCGGAGCAACACGACCTGGCGCAGGTGATCGACCAAATGAACAAGGATCTTGAGGCGCTCAGCACCCAACAGGCGTAACCCGCAATAATGACCTCGATTGAGGATCAAGAAAATGAGTGAGCATTACCGGGCTGTCGTGATCGGCGGCGGAGTGGTCGGCAGCTCTGTGCTGTATCACCTTGCCAAGTTCGGCTGGTCTGATGTTTGCCTGCTGGAGCGCTCAGTTCTGACCGCCGGCTCCTCATGGCATGCGGCTGGCGGTATCCATGCGCTGAATGCCGACCCCAATATGGCGGCCTTGCAGGCTTACACCATCGATCTGTTATCCCAGATCCAAACCGAGTCCGGACAAGACATTGGTCTTAGCATGACCGGGGGTATATCCGTCGCCTCTGCACCGGCGCGGTGGGAATGGCTGCAATCGGCCTACCGCATCTTCCAGACCATCGGCATTGAAGACTGTTACCTGATGACACCCGGGGAAATCAAGGACAAGTGCCCGATCATGGATACCGCCGGTGTGATTGGCGGACTGTGGTGCGACCGCGAGGGTTACGTGGATACGACCGGCACTGTGCACGCCTATGCGGGCGCCGCCAAAAAGCGAGGTGCCACTGTCATCGAACACACCAAAGTTGAAGAACTGCGTCAACGTAATGATGGCAGTTGGGATGTGATCACTGACAAGGGCTCGATTCATGCCGAGCACGTGGTCAATGCCGGTGGACTCTGGGCCAAACAGGTCGGGCGCATGGTCGGTCTGGATCTGCCACTCTCCCCGCTGGAGCATCACTACCTGCTGACCGACGATATCCCACAAGTGGCTGCACTTGACCATGAGCTGCCGATGATGGTCGATCTGGAAGGCTTCACCTACATGCGCCAATATCAAAAGGGCATGCTGGTTGGTATCTATGAGATTAACCACAAGCACTGGAATATGGATGGGGCACCCTGGGACTACGGCATTGAACTGATCCAGGAGGATATTGACCGCATCTCTGACGAATTGGAGATGGCATTCACCCGCTACCCGGTGTTAACCGAAGTCGGTGTGAAAAGCTGGGTGAACGGTGCCTTCACTTTCTCTCCAGACGGCAATCCTCTGGTGGGCCCCGTCAGTACGGTGCCCAACTACTGGCTCGCCTGTGGTGTGATGGCGGGCTTTTTGCAAGGTGGCGGCGTGGGTAAGACACTCGCTGAGTGGATGATTCACGGCGAAACTGAAGCTGATGCCTGGCCAATGGATATCGCCCGCTATGGTCAATTCACCTCAAACCGCGAGTACATACGCCAGACCACCGGGCAATTTTATTCGCGGCGTTTCGTCATGACGTACCCCAACGAGCAACTACCCGCCGGTCGGCCCTTGAAAAAAGCACCTGCCTGGTCGGCTATGAATACCGCCGGAGCGCAGTGGGGCTGCAGTTGGGGTCTGGAAGTGCCACTGGTTTTTGCTTCTGGGGATTTTTCGGAAACCCCTACTCTGAAACGCTCCAATGCCTTTGCGATTGTGGCCCAGGAGTGCCAGGCGGTACGCGAAGGCGTCGGACTTCTCGACATTAGCGGCTTCTCAAGATACGAGGTCAGCGGCCCAGGTGCCAAAAACTGGTTGTGCCGGCTCATGGCGGGTCGACTGCCCGCTGCAGGGCGGGCACGCCTGGCGCCGATGCTGGCGCCGAGCGGACGCCTCAAGGGAGACCTTACCGTGCTCAACTGGGGTGATGGCCGCTGGTGGGTCATGGGCTCGTATTACCTGCGCAACTGGCACATGCGGTGGTTTCATGACCATCAGACGGAAGGTGTCGACGTACGCGATATCTCCGATGCTGTGGTCGGTTTCGGCCTTGCTGGACCCAAATCCCGTGAGGTGCTTGCCGCGCTCACGCACCAGGATGTCAATGGTGATGCGTTACCGTTTATGGGGTGCGCCACTATCGACGTAGGCCTGATTCGCGCCCGGGTCGCACGCGTTTCTGTGTGCGGAGAGCTGGGCTACGAGATCAATTGTGAATCGACGGAACATATCGCGCTGCGGGAAATGCTGCTGCAGGCGGGTGTCGACCAGGATATCCGCGAGTTTGGCTTTTACGCTATGAATTCGCTACGCCTGGAGAAAAGTTTTGGTATCTGGAATGCCGAATTCACCCAGGATAGAACGCCGGGTATGACCGGGATGGATCGCTGGATAGACTGGTCGCGTAATGATTTCATTGGTCACGATGCCGCTGCCAAGGCACAAGCAGACAACAGTGCACAACAGCGTCTCGTGACCCTGGAAATTGACGCTGACGACGCCGACGCTTCTGGGTATGAGCCCATCTGGCAGGGCGAGCAGCGGGTGGGTTTTGTGACCTCAGGTGGCTTTGGACACTACACCGGCAAAAGTCTTGCCATGGGCCTTTTGAACAATAACATCAATGAGGCCGGTGAAACGTTGATGGTGGATGTGGTCGGCAAACGGCGCAGCGCCAGAACATTAAGCGAGCCCGCCTGGGATCCCAGCGGTGCGCGTATGCGCCTGTAGTCTCAGGCACAGCGACAACAAAGCAACCTCAGTTCACATAAGGACGGCTTTCATGGCTCAGCAGCGCAGACGATCCCGACGCGACGATAGAAGCAGGCCCGCACCACAGGCGCAATCATGGCTGCGCCTTAAGAATCCTTACCCGCCGATCGCGCAGTTCAGTGACGATCATATTGAGGCAATACACCAGACCTCACTTACCCTGCTGCGAGATAAAGGTATCAAGGTGCTGAGCGCCGAGGCCCGTCAACTTTACGCATCTGCCGGCGCAAAGGTAGATATCGATACCCTGATGGTGCGTTTCGATCCAGACATGGTACTCGAGACAGTAGATCAGAGCCCCAAAACATTCACCATGCATGGTCGGGCACCACAACGCTGGTTTGAGGTGGGCGGCGATAACCTGGTTTTTGCCACGGTTGGCGGGCCACCGAATTACTCGGATCTTGAGGGCGGCAGACGAGCTGGCACCCACGAGACTTACCGTGATCTTTTGCGCCTGGCACAAACCTACGATGTACTGCACCTGACAACACCCATGGTAGAACCACAGGACCTGCCGACCAACGTCCGCCATCTGCACAGCACGCGCTCGGTCGTCACTTTGACGGATAAGCCTACGTTTATCTACTCGCGGGGTCGTGAGGTAGTTGCAGATTCCCTGGAGATTCTACGCATAGCTCAGGGTCTGGACCAACGCACCTTTGAAGACCGGGTGCACTGCTATACGGTGGTTAATGCCAACTCTCCACTGCAGTTAGATGAACTGATGTGCGCTGGGGTCATCGACTTTGCCCGTGCCCGACAGGCCATGATTCTGACCCCTTTTACCCTGGCCGGCGCCATGGCTCCGATCACCCTACCCGGCGCGCTGGCTCAGCAGAATGCTGAAGCCCTGGCAGGAATCGCCCTGGCGCAGATTGTTCAGCCTGGCGCGCCGGTGGTGTACGGCGGCTTCACCAGTAACGTGGATATGAAATCTGGCGCACCAGCCTTTGGTACACCGGAATATGTCAAAGCAGCTTTCGCTTCCGGGCAACTGGCACGACGTTATCAACTGCCCTACCGTACGTCGAACGTCAATGCTTCCAATGCACCTGATGCGCAATCGGTATACGAATCGCAGATGTCCTGCTGGGGAGCGATTATGGGCGGCTGCAATATACTGTTGCACGGCGCCGGCTGGCTCGAGGGGGGGCTCACCGCGTCGCTGGAGAAATTTATCATCGACGTGGAGATGCTGCAGATGTTCGCAAGCCTAATGCAGCCTGTCGAGTGCAACGAGGATACGCTCGCCCTTTCAGCCTTCGATGAGATTGAACCCGGTGGCCACTTCTTCGGCACTCAACATACCCTGGCGCGCTATGAGACAGCCTTTTACACACCCATGCTCTCGGACTGGTCTAATTTTGAAACCTGGCAGGAGAACGGATCAGTGGATACCACCCACCGCGCCAACCGTATTGCCCGCGAGGCGCTGGCGAACTTCACACCCCCGCCTTTGGCCGATGATCGCCTTGGGGAAATTGACGAATTCATCGAAAAACGCATTGCCCAGGGTGGAGCAACTCTGAGCGCATAAGCCTCTGGCACTTGCCTGGCGAACCAGTCACAGGCAGAGTCAGTTGGGTTACTTTGTACTATTGATTACTACTGTATGTCGACACTCGCGAAGCTGCACACTATTCCTCGTACACCGCTGGCACATACACCCACGCCTATTGAGCCACTACCCAACCTTGGCAAGTATCTTGGCTCTGGACCGCTATATGTAAAGCGAGACGACTGCACCGGCCTGGCACTCGGCGGCAAC
>JAPKAJ010000253.1 GCA_028825345.1 Arenicellales bacterium
GAAAGCGGCACTACTGATCACCCAGCAGGAACTTAAAGGCCAGGTTGAATCGCTGGGCCAACTCCGCTCTACACTCAGTGCAGATATTGCACGACTGCAAGGCTCGCTTTCAGCCATGCAGGCGGAGCAAGCAGCGCTTACCATAACGGCGCAAGCGCAAGCGCAGGAGGCAACCTCGCTTGCCGAGGTCCGCGATGATTTATCCAAAGAACGTGATGAGCTGACTACGCAGGTAACATTGCTCGAGGTAACTCGCGGAGTGCTGCAAATTGAAACCAGCGCACTACGCGACGAACTGGAGGGCCTGTTGCGTAGTGCGGTGAGTACCGAGCGCGCGCTGGAGGAAAGCAAACTGACCGGCGAAGATCTCGCAGTACGCCTCGCTGAGACGGCGCTGGATTACAAGCTGACCAAAGAAGAGCTGGCTTACCTTCGGGCTGAGTACACCCAGGAGGTTGGCGATTTTGAAAAACAGCGCCGGTTACTGATTGCTGCACATCAAGAAGAGCTGGATATTCTTCGTGAGCGTCACTCGGATCTTGAGGTCCAGTACAACCGGTTGATCCGCCCGGCGCGCAGTACCGTCGGCCGGCACGTGGTCGAAGTTCGGTTCTGGAAGGAAGGCAGCGAATACCATTACTCGTTACGTGAACCGGGCCAGGCCGTGGCGCGTTCGGTTAGCGTGGTAGAGTTGAATCAGGTACTGGCGGCACGAAAAGCGCAGTACGGCGATAAGCTTTACACCAAGGTCAAGTTTCCCAACGAGAACTCGATTACCCATGGCGAAGCGTGGCGCTTCACTGTTGAGATGCATAACCGCTACGACTACTATTACCAGAACTAATCATTCGATCGGTTTTTTTGCTATGCAGTATCCCGAAAACTTCGACGTGATCGTCATTGGTGGCGGTCATGCGGGCACTGAAGCTGCGCTGGCTTCGGCCCGCAGCGGTGCCCGTACTCTGTTGGTGACCCACAACATCGAAACGGTTGGGCAGATGTCTTGTAACCCAGCGATTGGGGGGATCGGCAAAGGTCATATCGTGCGTGAGGTGGATGCACTGGGCGGCGCCATGGGTCGGGCCGCCGATGAGGCTGGAATCCAGTTTCGGCGCCTGAATGCCCGCAAAGGCCCTGCGGTGCGGGCAACTCGGGCACAGGCTGACCGGGTGCTCTATCGCCAATCGATCCGCCGTCTTGTCGAGAACCAATCCGGCTTGTCCATGTTGCAGCAATCGGTCGCAGACCTCATGGTTACGGATGCCCGTGTCCGCGGAGTTATCACCGACGACGGCATTTGTATTGGCGCTCGAGCCATAGTATTGACGGCCGGCACTTTTCTGAACGGGCGTATTCACATAGGTCTGGAAAGTCAATCCGGCGGTCGTGCGGGAGATCCGCCAACATTGGCGCTCGCCCACCGCCTGCGCGAACTCTGTCCGCGGACCGGACGGCTTAAGACGGGTACACCACCACGGATTGATGGTCGCACCATCAATTTTGCCGCACTTGAGATTCAGCCAGGCGATGATCCGCCACCGCGATTCTCCTTTTTTAGCTCGCTCGCTGATTATCCTCGCCAGGTTTGCTGCCATATCGCTGGCACCACCGAGCATACCCATGACATTATTCGTGGCGCACTTGATCGTTCCGCCATGTACGGGGGCCAAATCGAAGGGGTTGGCCCACGTTACTGCCCGTCAGTTGAAGACAAAGTGGTGCGTTTTGCAGAGCGCGCGTCGCACCAGATCTTTGTCGAGCCCGAGGGGTTGCAGACCCACGAAATCTATCCAAATGGACTATCGACCAGCCTGCCGTTTGATGTGCAGTGGCAAATGGTGCGTAGCATCCCAGGTTTTGATGGTGCGCAGATCACCCGGCCCGGTTATGCCATTGAGTATGATTACTTTGATCCACGTGATCTTTTGCCATCATTAGAGACACGCTCACTCCCGGGACTGTACTTTGCTGGCCAGATCAACGGCACCACCGGCTATGAAGAAGCGGCTGGACAAGGGCTGGTTGCTGGCCTTAACGCGGCCCGGCAAAGTCGCGGCGAGGCGCCGTGGTGGCCACGTCGCGACGAAGCCTATATCGGGGTCATGATCGACGATCTGGTTACCCGCGGCGTTACCGAGCCTTACCGTATGTTCACATCACGAGCCGAGTACCGCTTGCAACTGCGAGAGGACAACGCCGATCTGCGTTTGACTGCGACGGGTCGTACTCTGTCATTGATCGGAGATGAGCGCTGGGCGTCATTTTGTGCCAAACGCGACCTGCTAGAAGCCGAACGCGAACGTCTGCAAAACATCTGGGTGCGTCCACAAGCTTTGGCGCCGGGAGAAGCTCGCCGCGTCCTGGGACAGGAACTGACCCGAGAGCAACGCCTTTCAGATTTACTGCGTCGACCCGAGACTGATTATTCCAGCCTGGTACGATTGAGCGGTGCTGGCGAGTGTGTAAAGGACCCAGCTGTGATAGAGCAACTGGAGATTGAGGCACGCTATGCGGGTTATATTGATCGCCAGCGCGATGAGATTGAGCGCCAACGCCGGCACGAGGACACGATGATTCCCAAAGATATGGATTATCTGTCGGTTCGGGGCCTGTCCCACGAGGTTTGCCAGATACTTACCGAACACCAGCCGCTAACCCTGGGCCACGCAGGCCGGCTTTCTGGGATGACTCCGGCTGCAGTCTCGTTATTGCTGGTGCATCTCAAAAGGCGGCAATTGCGTTCCGCGGCCTGAGACGGCGCGGTGATTGAACAGGGCCATCTGGCTGTGAAGCTTGCTGGGGCAGCAAAGGAAATGGGCGTGGCACTGGATGAACCTATATTGACCCGCTTTGTAGGCTTTGTGAGTCTGTTACGCAAGTGGAACCGCGTGCATAACCTGACCGCACTGACTGATGAGTCGGAAATCCTTACGCACCACCTGCTCGACAGCCTTTCGGTCGTGCCCTTTATTTCGGGCGTCCGATGCCTCGATCTTGGCTCTGGTGCGGGCTTGCCCGGAATCGCACTGGCTTTGTGTAACCCGGGCCAGGACTGGACTTTGGTTGAAAGCCGGGGGAAAAAAGCCAGTTTTTTGCGTGAAGTAACGGCGCGGCTGAAGCTGGATAACGTCACTGTTTTCGCTGGGCGCATAGAGGATTACCGGCCCGATGGAAATTTTGATACGCTTGTCGCGCGCGCGGTCGCTTCACTCGCTTCACTATTCAACATGACAGATCATTTGCTTCACCATCATCTTCGATTAATTGCAATGAAAGGCACACACCCCCAGGCAGAATTGGATGCGCTGGCGCCTGCACAGCGCCTGGCAGCGCGGGTGATACCGGTAACAGTGCCCGGTCTTTCGGCACAGCGACATCTTGTCGTCTTGGATGGATTGCCGGGCCGCCCAACATGACCAAGATTATCGCGGTAACTAACCAGAAGGGCGGCGTTGGCAAGACCACAACCGCTATTAACATTGCGGCAGCTCTCGCTGTTGTTGGGCGCCGGGTGCTGTTGGTTGATCTCGATCCACAAGCAAACGCGACGGTGGGTTGTGGCGTG
>JAPKAJ010000254.1 GCA_028825345.1 Arenicellales bacterium
GCCCTGCCCGAGATTTGTCCGACCTTGGATCCTGATCTCGCCAAAATTCTCCGGGGAGAATTGGCCAAGAAGAATATAAACTTTCACGTTGGGGCCAAGGTCGAGGAGATCTCAGGGAGCGAAGTGAAGTATTCGGTGAAAGGCGAAAGCCAGGTCGCGGAAGCCAACTTGGTCCTCGTTGCCACCGGACGCCGGCCCAATGTCGCGAATCTCGGGCTGGACGATCTGCGAGTCGACTACGATGAGCGCGGTGGTATCAAGGTGGACGACCGGTGTGCCACCAACGTGCCCGGAGTGTGGGCGGCGGGAGACGTCACCGGAAGAGCTTGGTTGGCCCACGCTGCCAGCCGCATGGCCGAAGTCGTAGTCCATAATATTACCGGCCGGGAAGACCGCATGCGCTACGACACTATTCCCTCGGTGGTCTACACCAATCCCGAAGTGGCCGTGGTCGGTTTAACAAAGGAGCAGGCCGAGGAACGCGGCCTTAAGGTGACAACCGGCAAGATCCCCATGTCCATCAACGCGCGCTACCTCGCGGAGCACCCGGGCGAGCGAGGTCTGTGCAAGGTGGTGATCGAGGAGGGCACGCGCCGTCTGCTTGGCGTGCACCTGATTGGGGGTGCCTGTTCAGAAATGATTTTTGGAGCGGCTGCCATGCTCGAGACTGAATTGCGCGAAGAGGAGATTGACGAAATCATATTCCCTCATCCAACCACCTCCGAAGTCATGAAAGATGTCTTCATGGCCGTCCGCTAAAACCATAACCAAAACTTTATTTACCCGCTTTAGTCATGCCCAAATCACAAATAATTGAACCGCAAGAGGAACGCAAGGGAGGCAAACTTGTTTGCCCTGAAATTCCGCTCAACCAATATGCTGGAACGCCCGAGCAGGAACTTGAGATCTACGGAGCTGATGCGCTCGTGGGAATTTATGAGGACATGTTCCTTATCCGGGAGTTCGAGACCATGTTGCAGGAGATCAAGACTCAAGGCGTCTATCAAGGCATCGAGTACGACCACAAGGGGCCTGCTCACCTGTCTATTGGACAGGAGGCCGCTGCGGTAGGGCAGTCCTTTTTGCTGGGGCCCGAGGATCATGTGTTTGGCTCACACCGTTCCCATGGCGAGATTCTCGCCAAAGGAACCTCTGCCATCCGTAAAATGGAGGATGATAACCTTCAATCGGTAATGGAGACGTTTTTGGGAGGCGACTGTCTGCGTGTGGTCGAAAAGGAGAGCTCTGAGAGTGTGAAAGACTTGGCGCGCGACTTTCTTCTCTATGGCGCGTTGGCGGAAATCTTTGCCCGGGCGGCGGGTTTCAACCGCGGCTTGGGTGGTTCCATGCATGCTTTCTTTCCGCCTTTCGGAGTATATCCAAATAACGCCATCGTGGGTGGTTCGGCCGACATCGCCACCGGTTCAGCCCTCTTCAAGAAGGTTAACCGCAAGGGGGGACTCGTCATCGCCAATATAGGCGACGCCTCGATGGGATGCGGTCCCACTTGGGAGGCCATGAACTTTGCCGGCATGAGGCAGTACGATGAGCTTTGGGACGAGTCCATGCGCGGCGGCCTGCCCATCATCTTCAACTTCATGAACAATTTCTATGGGATGGGAGGTCAAACTTCGGGCGAAACCATGTCCTTTGACGCCCTTGCCCGGGTTGGGGCCGGGGTGAGTCCTGACGCCATGCACGCTGAGCGTGTCGATGGATATAATCCTCTGGCTGTGGTTGATGCTATTCGCCGCAAACGTGAACTCTTGGAAAAGGGCGATGGGCCGGTGCTTTTGGAAACCATCACCTACCGTTTTTCAGGCCATTCACCCTCGGATGCCTCCTCATACCGCGTGAAAGAGGAGATCGAGTCATGGCAGGCGATTGACCCGTTGGAAAGATTCGCAGCTGAGTTGAAACGGATTGGTGCGATGGATGATGCGGCAGCCGAGGCTATCGGCGAAAAGACCCGAGTCGCCATGGCCAAGGCTTGTCGACTAGCCACCGATTTGGAAGCATCGCCTCGTCTCGATTCGGAAACCATCGGAGACCTCATGTTCTCCAACCGCCCGCGCGAAAGCTATGATGAGGCGCGCGATCCTGAGCTGCTTTTGCCTCATGACGACAATCCTCGCGTCCAGGCTCTTGCAAAGAAGTCGCGAGCTGGGATCGTCGATGGGAAACCGGTTTCCAAGAATAAGGTGTTCCAGTATCGCGATGCTATCTTCGAGGCCATCCTGCACCGCTTCGAAAAAGACCCCACCTTGGTTGCCTACGGTGAGGAAAACCGCGACTGGGGTGGCGCCTTTGCGTGCTATCGCGGATTGACTGAGTCTTTACCCTACCACCGACTGTTCAATTCGCCTATCTCGGAGGCCGCCATTGTGGGGACCGCAGTGGGCTATGGCCTTGAAGGCGGTCGCGCCCTAGTCGAGTTGATGTATTGCGACTTCATGGGGCGTGCCGGCGATCAAATATTCAATCAGCTCGCCAAATGGCAGAGCATGAGTGCAGGAATTCTGGAAATGCCGGTGGTGCTACGCGTCTCGGTGGGTTCGAAGTACGGAGCCCAGCACTCGCAAGACTGGTGTGCGGTGGTCAGTCATATTCCAGGCCTAAAGGTCGTCTTTCCCGCGACTCCCTATGATGCCAAGGGGCTACTCAATACCGCCCTGGCGGGGAGTGATCCGGTTGTCTTCTTCGAAAGCCAGCGCTTGTATGATATCGGCGAACTCTTTGAGCCTGAGGTGCCTGCAGACTATTATGAGGTGCCCATGGGGCCACCGGCCAAGCGTCGCTCGGGCAACGACCTTACCTTGATTACCGTGGGGGCCACCTTGTACCGGGCTCTTGAAGCCGCTGATCAATTGCAGGAACGTTATGGCATGAGTTGCGACGTGTTCGATTGTCGCTCGATCAATCCGCTCGACTACGAACCCTTGGCGGAATCGGTTCGGCGCACGGGTAAGGTGTTGCTTTCTTCTGATGCGTGTGAGCGCGGCTCAGTCATGCAGGATATCGCCACCAATTTAAGTCAACTCACCTTCGATTATCTGGACGCTCCACCCGTGGTCGTGGGTTCACGCAACTGGATCACGCCCTGTGCCGAGGTGGAGGAAGATTTCTTCCCGCAGGCCAACTGGATGCTCGACGCCATCCACGAACGGATTGTTCCGCTACCCGGCCATCAGGTCTCGACCAACCCGACTACGGGCGAACTTTTGCGGCGCAACCGGAACGGAGTTTAGATAACAGGTTCTTTCCTATGGATAAAACTCAAATACAGGCAACGGATTTCCTGAAAGAGCTCGGGAGCGTGGATGCGGTGCTGACTGAGGCGGACAGTGCCGGTTTGCCCGAATCGCTTGCCTATAATTCTCACATCCATTTGCCGCCCAACTTCTCGGCGTTTGAAACGGTCGAGCAGGCAGTTGAGCTTGCTGCTGATCAGGGAGTTGAGGTTTTGGGGTGCGGCAACTATTACGATTACTCGGTGTATCAGAAGTTTACTGAAACAGCCCAGGTTCAGGGTGTTTTTCCGTTGTTTGGTACCGAGATTA
>JAPKAJ010000255.1 GCA_028825345.1 Arenicellales bacterium
AAAGTCTCGAGAGATTAATGTTTAAAATGATCCGCAGCCCTAAGAAACAGATAGGGTGCTCTGGTAGACGAGAGCTCTAATCTCGTATTTGTGAGACCCTGTGATTTACCTAGGAGATAGACCGTGAACCAAGCACCGATATTCCATAACTTCGACAAAGCGCCGACCCATGTGGCGCCTTTCAGCCATGCCGTTGAAGCTGATGGATGGATACAGTTGACCGGGCAGATGCCAACTCACCCCGATGACGACAGCGCGCCTTTAGCTGATGGGGTGAAGGCGCAGACACGGCGGGTGATGGACAATCTTGGGATCGTGCTTGAGGGTCTGGACCTCGATCTTTCCAATGTACTCTCGTGCCGTGTTTACCTGACCGAGTTTGCACGTGATTACGAGGCAATGAATCAGACTTATCGTTCGTATTTTTTGCAGGACCGACTACCGGCGCGCACCTGCATTGGGGTAACCGGCCTCGCGTGCTGCGCGCTGGTCGAGATCGATATGGTCGCTCGGCGCCCCTGAACGGGATCGGTCAGGGCCCTCGCTTATATTGTTGATCCAACGATGACTGGGAAGATCTTGGCGCGCCTTTACAGCCAGAGGTTCTCGGTGCAAGCGTCGTTTTTTGTCTGCGTCGCCATGGTTTCGGTATCGCATAACGAAACCATCGCGCGACTGACAGTTATGCGAGTCGATTAAGTATCGAAAGATGCCAGTATGAATGTGATTATTCATCGTTTGGCTTTCATTGCGGCGTTGCTACTGCTCCCAGTCCACGGGTTCGGTTCAGCCGATATGCTGTCGACCGATCGACGGCGCACGCTTGCCACTTTGGATTTGCTTTGCCAAGGTTTTAACGAGACGGCTGCTGTTGCGGCTTTCCCCGGGCTTACTTTAGGCAACCCTGAGGAACTTGTACGTGGTAACACTGTGTACGGGTGGCGCCGACGGTTGGATTTTGTGGATGGGGCACACGCAAGCATCGAGCGTATTGCACCCGAAGGACAACTGCGCCGACTGGGCGTCGAATACAGCGATCCGTGGTCTCGCCCCTTGCTGCTGGTGTTGGCCACGCCGGATTGTGTCATCACGACCGCCCGAGGAATCGAATATGACGGCGAACACGCGACTTTCCTTAATCAGTTGGATGAGCAACTGAATCAGCGCGCAGAGTCAATCCCGATGAACCCGCCAATACCTGAAGGCAAGGATGCCCTAGGTACCACCGTTGCAGTGATCGATTCCGGCGTTAACTACCTGTTGCCAGTGATCGCCCATCGCCTGGCGCGCGATGCTGAGGGGCAGCCTCTGGGGTTCGATTTCTGGGACATGGATGCGCGCCCCTTCGATTCGCACCCGGCACGCTCAGTGTTTTTTCCGCAACGCCATGGTACTCGCACCGCCAGCATTATTGTGCGCGAGGCGCCGGACACACGCCTGGTTTTCTATCGATATCCGCGAGGAGATATGACCAGGATGCGCGAGTTGATCGCCCACGCGGCAAATGCGGGGGGTGCGCATTGTGAATATCTCATTGGGCAGCAACAAGCGAGAGCAATGGACTACTTTCGAGCAGATTGCTGGACAGCACGACAACATGCTGTTTCTGGTATCAGCTGGTAATAGCGGCAGGGATATCGACAGCCAGCCGGTTTACCCCGCATCGTTGAATCTCGATAACATGCTTACGGTGACGTCGTCCGATGAAGACGGTTATCCCGCTGCTGGCTCAAACTGGGGCCCCGGCAGCGTTGATCTGCTGGTTCCAGGAGAGCACATTCCTGCGATTGGTTTTGCCGGAACGCCCCTTGATGTGTCCGGATCCAGTTATGCGGTGGCCCGTGTAACGGCTCTGGCCTCTCGAATCTTGTTGATCTCGCCGCATTTAAGTGTATCGGCACTGCGCAAAACAATACTTTCAATGGCGCAACCGGCACCTGGCTCCTTCGTCAGCGGCGGCTGGATCAGCGAACCGGCAGACCTGGCACGAGAGCGCGACGCGCAGAGTCTGCAGGTCAGTGCCACCACTGATTGGCAGCATGATACCTCGGGCAGTGATCGATTCCAGCCGACCCTGGTCATGATCAACGACAGCGGGTGGGATGGAAACGAAATTTTGCAACTGGTCCAGCGCAGCGCCGACATCATCAGACAATGCGGCATCGATCTGTTGCCTGCAAAGATGCTCGAGGTTAGCGCCCCGGACGGCGTGCGGGATTTTTCTCGCAGCAACGCGAAACTGCTGACCGACAAAGTTGGCTCGCAAGGGCCACGGGTATTTTTTGTTCGTGACACCTTGGATCGCCCCGCGTTCGAAGCGGTCACGTTTGGCACCGCCAACAGCAAAAGCCACCCCGCTTTACGTTTTACGGTGTGGATCACGGCTGCTACCCACGACCCGCACATTGCCCTGGCACATGAGCTTGCGCATGTGCTGCTGGACGATGGTTCGCACACACGATCACTCGGTAACCTGATGCACAGCGACACGTCCTCTGACAACGTTGAACTGAGTGCAAAACAATGCACCAAGATGCGCCATATGGCCCGGCTAAACGGCCTACTTGATTAATAAGCCAGGAACAGAAACTACAAGTACCTGTTCGATATTGAGATCTGGGAAGACTGCTCGAGGTCGGTCAGATTCGCTGCGACGCGGCCTTGATCATCAAAGCGCTGAGGGCTAGGTACCAGAAAAGCGCCCACCAAGGCATCGACAGTCCCCAGAAAGCCCAGTCGACTGAAGCGCATTCACCGGAGCCTGCCAGGGCTTTGCTCAGGGCGTCGGCGAGTGGCATGTTCTGCAGCATGAATTCCAGCCCAGGCCCGCATTCGGGGACCTGGTCCGGCGGTAGCGATTGGATCCAGATGTGCCGGCCGGCTACCGCTACGCCGAGTGCCGCCGCTAACGTGGCCAGTCCGGCATAGACTTTGCGGCCAAAGCTGCGTGGATTGTGAAGCACCCCGATCAATGCAGCGACGCCAATACCGACAAATGCCAGCCGCTGAAAGATGCACAGCGGGCACGGGTCCAGGAATTCACGAAACTGCAGCCAGTAGGCATAACCTAAAAGGCCCGCACACGCGAGAAAGACCAGAGCGCTGGTAACACGAAAAAATGGTGCAGCGGGTAAAGTCATCGACCTATTGTATCGTTTTGCCGCAGCTGGGTTGTCACAAGCAATCGCATGCTGGATAAGCACGAAGGGCAAGCGCTTCTCGAAATATTCATTCTAAACGTCATTTCGCAAACAAAGACCACCGGCTTGCAGTGGTGCTCGCAAAGGTGGATTCACACACGCCCGCGGATGGCATTTACTGCACCGTGGTCAGCCTATCTGCTTCTTTGGTGTAGGTGTTCGGTGCGGTGAGAATGCTGAGACCTAGCAATGCCACCAGACAGAAGGTACATAATCCGGTTATCAGGCACTTGATTTGACTTGGGGTTTTCATTGGGTTTACTCAGTGGGTTATATAAGAGCAATATGGGGTCTCAAAGTCGTAAATAAAGACGCACCCCATGACGGTCTTTTGTCGAACACCGCAAGCCGCATCC
>JAPKAJ010000256.1 GCA_028825345.1 Arenicellales bacterium
AGGCGATACTTGAGTTTGAGCAGCCGGCATGAGCAAGGATACGGTTTCTAGTCTGGCTGATGCCCTTTGCAGCGGGGACCGCCGGGCTTTGGCACAGGCCATCACTCTGGTGGAATCAACCCGTGACCAGCACCGGGCACAGGCACATGAGTTACTGACACAACTTACGGCGCAGGCCGGGCAAGCACTACGTATTGGCATCACCGGGGTGCCGGGTGCGGGCAAGTCGACATTTATCGAATCTTTGGGTCTGCAAATGATTGGCAAGGGCGAATCAGTCGCTGTACTGACCGTCGATCCAAGCTCGGCTATCAGTGGTGGCTCCATCCTGGGAGACAAAACCCGTATGCCGCAACTTGCCGCGAGTAGCGGTGCCTTTATACGTCCCTCTCCATCGGCAGGCAGCGAGGGTGGTGTTGGGCGCCATACTCGTGAGGCAATCCATCTGTGTGAGGCGGCTGGTTTCAAGCTTGTGATCGTTGAAACGGTTGGCGTGGGTCAGTCTGAGTTGCGGGTTGCGCAAATGACCGATATTTTCATGCTATTGCTGTCACCAGGCGCCGGAGATGAACTACAGGGAATCAAGCGGGGCATTATGGAGCTTGCGGACATTGTTCTGGTTAACAAGTGTGACGGCGAACTGCTGAGCGCAGCGCAGCGAACGGTTGGCGATTACACAGCGGCGTTGCGGTTGATGCAGTCCCGTACCCCGGGATGGCAGGTGCCGGTGCTGGCGATTTCAGCGCGTACAGGAGAAGGCATCAGCGCTGTGCCGGATGCCATCGAGCGTTTTTACCAGCATTCAAGGGCGCAGGGCATCTTTGAAGCACGCCGCGCCGATCAAGCCCGGGAGGCGCTAGGACAGGCGCTGCGTGAGGGCCTGCTGGAACGTTTCATCAAAAACCCCATAGCCGCACAGAAAATTGAGGCGGTCCGCGCAGAGGTTGCTTCGGGCCGGTTGATACCAGCGGTTGCTGCGCAACAATTGCTTGACGAGCATAACCCTAAAGCGGGAGCGCAAGAATGATTGGCCGTTTGAACCATGTGGCTATCGTCGTGCCGGACATCGAAGCGGCATCGGCGCTTTACCGCGATACGCTGGGCGCCAATGTCTCGTTGCCCGAGCCATTGCCGGATCACGGCGTGACAACCGTGTTTGTGGATTTAGCCAACACCCGAATTGAACTACTGCATCCGCTGGGCGAGGATTCGCCTATTGCACGGTTTCTTGAGCGTCACCCCTCCGGTGGAGTACATCACGTGTGTTACGAGGTAATCGATATTCTGGCCTCTCGAGACCAGTTAACCGCTCAAGGGGCCCGAGTGCTGGGGGATGGGGTACCGCGCCTTGGCGCACATGGCAAGCCGGTGCTGTTCCTGCACCCGGCAGATTTTTGTGGCACGCTGGTTGAACTGGAACAAGCCTGACCGGCGATAAGGGTTTGCACCGGGTAAGAATTCTTGACCTTGGACCCGCGTTGTCAGTTATTGCCTGGAACGTACCATCCGGCACTGGGGATTGTTTTGCGGGCGCTGTTTTTTCGTCCGCGTATTCCGCCGGGCAAGGCTCGGCATCTCACGTCCCTTGAGCGCGTTATCGGCAGGCGCCGTATTGTAGTGCGCACCGAACCGGGCTTTCTTTTCGCATGTGATCAGCAGGATTGGCTACAGCGTAATCTGTTGTGTAATCGAGTCCACGAACCGGAAATCACAGCGTTACTGCGGGAGTCGTTGAACCCTGACGACGTTTTTTTTGATATCGGTGCGAATTCGGGATATTTCAGTTGCCTGGCCTTGTCATGTGAAGTCAAGAGTGTTGTCGCATTTGAGCCCGACCCTAACACCTGTGCGGTGTTGGCGCAGCAGCAAAAGCTGAATAACTGGTCGCGTGCGAATCTTCGTATTGAATCACTGGGGTTGTCAGACCGTGTTGGGACGCAGACGTTTATCCGTGCCAGTGATTCTGGTGAGAGTGGCTTTGGGTCTTGGCCATACCGTCAGGCAGTGGGCCAGGTCGAGGTGGGCGTTCAGACCCTGGATTATTTCTGCCAACAAGCCGACATGTTGCCGACAGTCCTTAAGATCGATGTGGAAGGCTGGGAATATCCCGTATTGTGCGGTGCTGAGCAGACTTTAGGCGGTGGCAGTGTTCGGCTGGTCGTTTTCGAGTCCGAGTCCGAGTGCGATGCGAAGGGCCAAATTCTAGACCCAAGAATCTCTCAGTTGCTGGGGGACTGCGGTTTTTCTATCCGGCATGTGCCTCGGCCATCGGGCGTAATCAAGCCCACCGAAAATTACCAGGCATACTCTGCTAACTGACCCACAGGCGCGGCAAGACAGGGTCAGCTGCTTAGAAAATCTTCGAGCGCTGACAGGAAAGCTTCAGGCTGCTCTGCTTGCAGCCAGTGTCCAGCATTCGCGATTGCGTGCATCTGCGATTGGGGGAACAGCGATTTGATGGTTGAGGCATGTGTCGCGTCGATGTAGTCGGAACGACTCCCATATATAAACAGGGTCGGCCCATCGTATGGCGCCACCACTTCAGGAAAACCGGAAAGAGAATCTATTTGTGCATTGATCACGTCGAGATTCAATCGCCAGTGAAGCGTGTTGTTTCGAAGCTCCAGGTTCTGTAATAGAAACTGGCGCAGGGTCCGGTCAGGAATGTCGCTCGCGAGCGCCTGATCGGCCTGCTGGCGGCTAGTCAAGTTGGTGAGGTCAAGCTGTTGCAGGGTTCGAACCAAGGGTCCGTGCGAGTGCTGGTAGCTGACCGGGGCAATATCCGCGACTACCAAAGCGCGCAGTTTAATTTGAGTGGTCAGTGCCACTGTCATGGCTGTTTTGCCGCCCATGCTGTGTCCCAGCAGAACGGGCCGGTCCAGTGCGTGTTGCTGAATAAACTGTGCCACTGCCTGCGCCTGTGCCGGATAGCTCATGTTAGTTACCCAGGGCGATTTGCCATGGTTGGGCAGGTCCGGGGTAAAAACCTGCCAGTGATGTTTCAGGTTATCGGCGATACGCCTCCAGTTGGTGCCCGAACCGAAAAGACCATGCAGGATAACCAGTGCTGGTCCGCTGCCCGTGACGTTAAAGCTAAGTGAGGTCTGCACGGTGGAGTTTCAGATGCCGGCCAGTGTCGCCTGGCGTCGCTAGCGCTTGCGTGGCAGATACAGATCGGTGATTGTGCCTTCGAAGGCTTCTGCCGCGAAAGCCGTGGTCTCGGACAGCGTAGGGTGTGGGTGCACAGTAAGGCTGATATCCTGAGCGACACAGCCCATTTCAATGGCAAGGCCGATCTCGGCAATCAGCTCGCCGGCGTTGGACCCGACAATGCCGCCGCCAAGAATTCGCTGTGTCACCGGTTCGAAAAGCAACTTGGTAAAGCCTTCGCTTCGAGACAGCGACAGCGCCCGGCCGCTGGCAGCCCAGGGAAAGACGCCTTTCTCATACTCGATATTCCGGTTTTTTGCCTCAGTCTCGGTAAGTCCCACCCAGGCGATTTCCGGGTCTGTATAGGCAACCGATGGGATGACCCGAGCTTCGAACGC
>JAPKAJ010000032.1 GCA_028825345.1 Arenicellales bacterium
CAGATTTGACCGGACTTCTTCCTGGCTTGGGCGATTGACAAAAGTGCCCCCGGATGGCCCCCGGCGTGAGCGGATAAGGCTTTGGGCTGCAAGTCGCTTTAGGGCCTCACGTATGGTCGGCCGGGATACCTGAAATTGTTCAGCCAGGTCTTTTTCAGTAGGTAACTGATCATCAGCCTTTAGTCGACCGTCGGTGATTGACCCGCGAATCTTTTCCGCTACTTGTTTTGCCAAACTGGTTGTGACAAGTGGTTCATAACTGACTGTCATTTGGGTTAAGGCTCCTTTTTGTTCAGATTATCCGTTGGTTTTAGCGTAAATGTATCAGGGGTAGGCGTTAGCGGATAGATCTTAATAGACGTTTTAAACGGTATTTTTCGGTGAAATAGGTTTTTCTATATTTAATCAATTTGCTTGACAAATATTATATATGAAAATAGATTCACCTGAAAGTCGGTCATCTAGGTGGCAGAACTTCCTCGCTTTTCTACGGTATTTAACTAAAGGAGCTTTGATGGGTCAGGACAACGAGGTCGGTATTGCGCCGGTCAAGGAAATTTATGATCTTGGTGACTCGCCGCCGTTGGGCGTTGTCCCTAAGAAAATGCATGCATTTTGCGTTCGCCAGGATCGATTTGGACCGCCTCAAGATGCCTGGCAGCGCGAAATAATCGAGGTCCCGGCTATTGGGCCTAAAGATGTGCTCGTTTACACAATGGCGACCGGCATTAACTACAACAATGTCTGGGCGGCGCTTGGATTTCCGGTAGACGTTATCAAGGATCGCCAGAAAAAAGGCGAGCTTGAAGATTTTCACGCCGGCGGTAGCGACTGTGCGGGAATAGTCTGGGCCACTGGTGCTGAAGTCGACAACCTGAAGGTGGGTGACGAAGTGGTGATTCATTCGGGATGGTGGGAGCCGGATGATCCATGGGTGCTGGCGGGAAAAGACCCAATGCTTGCTTCATCAACACGAATCTGGGGATACCAAACCAATTACGGAGGCTACTGCCAATTTACCAAGGCGCAGTCGCATCAATGTCAGCCCAAGCCTGGGCATTTGACCTGGGAGGCAGCCGCTTGCTACATGCTTTGCGCATCCACGGCTTACCGCATGCTCATGGGCTGGTCACCAAATGTCGTAGAAGACGGTGATGTGGTACTTGTCTGGGGTGCTGCCGGCGGGCTCGGTTCGATGGCGCTACAGATCGTTGCCGCCTACGGTGGTAAACCTGTGGCCGTAATCTCCGATGAGGACAAACGCCAATTTTGCCTCGATCATGGTGCGGTTGGCTGCATTAACCGCAATGACTTTGATCATTGGGGCCCGATGCCAGATACCAACAGCCCAAACTGGGGTGAGTGGGCGAAAGGTGCAAGAGCATTCGGCAAGGCGATATGGGATGCAGTTGGTGAGCGCAAGAGCCCGAAAATTGTGTTTGAGCATCCTGGAGAAGCAACCCTGCCAACGTCCTGTTTCGTTGCCGATATAGGCGGCATGATTGTTATTTGCGCAGGCACCACTGGCTACACGGTAACTTTGGACCTACGCTACCACTGGATGATGCAAAAACGTTTCCAGGGCAGCCATCTGGCCAACGATGAACAGGCCGCAGCAGTTAACGAGTTACTCCTTTCGAGCAAGGTAGATCCGTGCCTTTCAGGCACCTTCAGTTTTGATGAGATCGGCCATGCCCATCAAATCATGTATGAAAATAGACACCCCTATGGAAATATGGCATGTTTAGTGAACGCAACTGAGCCTGGCCAGGGATCGAGTTGACTCGGATGGCTAGCACGTGGGGTCAATTTACAACGTTATGCAAAGAAGAGCCGAAATTTCGACGATATTTTTCCTGGTCCTTTTCCTGCTGCCAGCGACGGCAATCTCGGGAAAGAAAATGGCGATGGTTGATTGCCAGGCTACCGGTGAGAAACTGGTCTACGAATGCGTGATAACACTGACAGACAAGACGACTGGTGCTCCCGTGTTGGATGGTGAGTTCTTGGTCAGCGCGGATATGCCTTCTATGACTGGTGTGCACAATATCGAGCCAGTATTGGCGCATCATCAGCACAGGGGGATGTACCGTGCACGGGTTGAACTAGAGATGTATGGAGAATGGATATTAATTATGGATTTAGCTAAGCCTGAAAGGGATCGTATCGTGAAGAAGTTGATTTTTGGTAAGGAAGGGTCAAATGTTTCGACAGTTGTTGATAAGACAGTGACGATGTCACACAAACATGGGGAGAAAGATGCAGATCAGCATGACTGATTGCGCTTCTAATGCTGAACGCTTTTAGTTATGCATTACACACATAGTAGGAGGGATACCATGAGTAGAAGAGGAACAGAAAAGATGAAGAGATTTACAAGATTAGCCAGCACAGTCGTACTTGCTGTTGCAGTGACAATGCCGTTGGTGGCTAGTGCAGCAGACCGTTCGGTAAAGGTGCTCGGTTGGGGGGCCAAGTCTGGGCCGCTTAAGTCGTTCGGCGTAAATTCGGAAGCGGCCCTTCGATCTGCCATAGCGCAGATCAATGCTGCAGGCGGTGTAAAACTGGGTGACGGCAGTTCGGCACCACTTGAGGTTGTCAGTTACGAAGATAGCGCCTGCAAGAAGGATCAAAATATCGCAATCCTGCGCAAAACCGCTTCTACTACAGATGCCATAGTCGGGATGGGCGCAACCTGTTCAGGTAGTTGTCAGGCCATGTATGGCGTGCTGCAGAAAAAAATCGGTGATACGTCTGATTCCGGTGTGCAAATGCCAATTTTGTCCGATACCTGTATTCGACCAGGGCTGGCGAAGATTTCCGAATGGGCATTTCGCAACGTGCCCAACGAAGTGGCCATGTACGACAAACTGTTTACCTGGTTGAGATCAGAAAACCCCGACGTTAAAACATTTTCTGGTGGAACCGAGACTGACCAGGGGCACTCATTCATTACCCATACCGCTATCATCGTTCAAGCAGCCATCAGACATGGTTTTGAATGGGTTGGACCGTCTGTACCCGAACTTGGCCCAAAGGTTAAGCAGGGCATGAAGGAGTTGCAGGCAGCTGCCAAGACACAGCACTGGCTGATGGGGGATACCAGCTACTCGGTGCAGGCCCGAAAAATCAAGAAACAGAATCCAGATATGGTTCTTGTTTCTTCTCACCCCTTCTCGGCCTGCGGATTCCTGAAGGAGATGAAGCGTCAAAAAGTGAAGCCGAAGTTGCTGGTCGGCCTCACCAGTTCAGCAAGTCAGGAGACTCTGAACGGTTGTATGAGCGCTGCTGAAGGGCTCATTATTCCGACAGGTTTTGCTCCAATCACCCCTGAAGCGATCAGCGCCAATGAGATCGTGTCTAAAGCGGGAGGCTTCTTGGACCTCCATAGCGCCGCAGCATGGGAGAATGCATACCTGGTGAAAGCTGCCGTAGAGAAAGCTGGTATTTCGGCCACGGCGGATACAGTAGCTGAAGATCGCCGGAAGTTTCGCGACGCGTTGGCTTCAATTTCCGGAATAGCGGGCCTGATTGGCCCGGTTACCCGTGATGGTGTAACCGGTGAGGCCAGCAAGCCTTACGTCTACGTGCAAGTTGTGAACGGCGAGTGGAAGGTTATACACGATCCCCGTGGTTAATTAAGTTGGTTATTAGTATCCCTGCCGTGCCTGTCGGCGCGGTGGGGTACTTACTTTTTTTCAGGAGTTAGCGACACACAAATGGATGACTTCTGGTTTGAATTTGTAGAAATTACTCAGTCGATTGGGGATGGATTCCTGTATGGGTCGACCTATGCTTTGATCGGAATCGGGTTTACGCTGATTTTCGGGGCCATGGGCAAGTTGAATATTGCCTACGCCGCTACCGCTATTGCTGGGGCTTATTCGAGTCTGGCGATATTTACGTTGTTTGATGTGTCGCTAGTTATTATTTTCATAGTCTCAGCGATCTCTGCGGCAATACTGGGGTACCTCGTTTACCTTACCTGCTTTCGTTTTATCCCAGTCCATAATCATTTAGCGGCACTGATGGCTTCGGTGGGAGGTTTATTCTTTATTGATGAGGTCATTGTGCACGCGACACGGGGATCTCCTTTGAATTTCCCCAGCATGTTTTCAGAAGCCTATTTTGAGGTTGGCCCTTACGGTATTCGCGGCGACCTGTTATTCGTCTTCGTAATTGGTCTTATCAGCACCGGTGTACTGCTCTATGTGCTTTTTCGAACCCGGTTGGGGCTTGCAACACGTGCGGTAGCACAGCAGGATGTAGCAGCCCGACTTTGTGGCATGAGCATACATGCGACTAATTCAGCCACGTTTGCAGTCGCGGGGTTGCTCGGTGGAATTGCTGGTGCAATGACCGCGGCGGCGGTTGGTATTCTTTCGCCAGTTATGATGTTGCCATTGACGATAAAGGGACTAATTGTGACGGTAATTGGTGGACTAGGTTCGATACCGGGCGCAATTATTGCCGGGTTATTTGTGGGCAGCTTCGAAAATGTAGTTATGTATGTTCGAGGCATCGACGAGCGTGACATGTACGTTGTGGCGTTGCTGTTTATTTTTCTGATTTTCCGCCCCAATGGTTTGTTCGGAAAAACAATTACTCGAGATTAAGTGTAGTGTTCAAATATAGTTCAGGTGATTAAGGTGGATTATTACCTTAATCTTATAAATACCATCGGCATTCATACCTTGCTCGGGTTGTCCGCCTATATACTTTTACTGACTGGGCAGTTGTCTCTGGCCCAAGCAGGGTTTTTTGCAGTTGGGGCCTATAGCGCTGCAGTCCTGACCGTGATTTTCGGGTGGAACATACTGCCGGCAATCGGGCTGGCGATGTTAATCACGGGATTCCTGGCATTTTTGGTTGGGTTTCCTGCGCTTCGGGTTCGAGGTCTCATGCTGGTCGTAGCAACGCTTGCTTTTGGCGAGTTTGTCAGAATGTTTTTCTATAACTTGAAGTGGCGTGTTACTCATGATGGTGTTGAGGTGGGTCCTGACGGCACGATGGGGTTCTCTGAGATTCGTTATTTCGCCGAGCATGGCTGGACCAGTTGGGAGGTAACCTCACTGATTTGGATATTTGTCATTATTGTGATGGCGCTGATCTGGTGGGCCGACCAGACACGGTCCGGCGCTGTCCTTAGAGCGGTGGGCGAAGACGAACTGGCTGCAGGCACTATTGGGATTGATGTGACGGTTGTTAAGGTGGCGGCGATGACAGCTGGTGGAATTATTGCGGGTCTTGCGGGAAGCCTGTATGCCCACCAGATAACGATGCTCGACCATCATGCCTTTACGGTGCTGTTAGCAACATTTGCCATCGCCTATCCGATCCTCGGTGGCGTGTCGAACGTCTTTGGCACACTGGTTGCCGTTATATTTATCCAGGGTCTATTGGTCGAAGGCCTGCGGTTTTTGGGTGATTGGCGGATGTTGTTATTTGGCGCTTTAATCGTCGTGGTAATGAACTTGAAACCCCGTGGTCTTTTCGATAGCCAGACGCTTCAATGGATCAAAAACGTGCTTAGGCTGCGATTTTTTCGTCGTTTATCTTGATGTCCGATCGTGCAGCTTTCGGGTGCTTTTGGGTGCGGCCCGCCTCCACCAGCGGGGGTTTGAACTGCAATGCTAGAGGTTAAATTCCTTTCAAAGAATTTTGGCGGAGTTAAGGCTGTCAGGGAGCTGGATTTAGCAGTCAATGCCGGTGACATTTTTGGTGTGATTGGGCCCAATGGTTCTGGAAAAAGTACCCTGGTGAACCTGATTTCCGGAGTCTTTCCGGCTACAGCTGGCCAGATTCTTTTTCAAGGGCAATCTCTTTCAGGTTTATCGCCCCATGCTCGAGTGAAAGCGGGCGTGGCCCGCACCTTCCAGAATATCCGTCTTTTCCCGGGGCTTACGGTCTGGCAAAACCTTTGGGTCGCGCGCAACTCGGTAGAAGATGCCCGCGCCGAAGGAATTTCTTATCGCTGGTTTCGCAGGAGTGGCCCATTCAAAAACGAGATCGATGCCATGCTGGAATTTTCCGGACTGGCTCATAAAAGCGATGAACTCGCGTCGAACCTCGCCTTTGGAGAACAGCGTCGCCTGGAACTTGCACGTGCCGCCGCGACCAAGCCCCGCCTGCTGCTTCTGGACGAGCCAGCAGCTGGAATGAATCAGGATGAAATCGGGGATCTTGATATGAGAATCCGCCATCTCCGTCAGCAGGGCATGACTATCATCCTGATTGAGCATGTGATGGAATTAGTTATGGGAATTACTGACCGTATCGTGGTATTGAATTTTGGCTCCAAGATCGCTGAGGGTGAACCGGCCTATATCCAAAAAAACAAATCCGTCCAGGAGGCCTATCTTGGCCAGCCTGATGGTGATTAACACGTCATGTTGAAAGTCGACAACATTGTGACCCGTTACGGCGCGATCGAAGCACTTAAAGGGTTGAGTCTGGAGGCTCGCGAGGGAAAGGTAACCTGTTTGCTCGGACCTAACGGAGCCGGCAAGACTACGACCTTGTTTACTATTGCCGGGATTCTCAATTCCCACAGTGGTAGGATTACTTTGGGAAAGGACAATATTACAAATTTTCCGGCTCCTCGCATTGTGCGCAAAGGTATCGCCTTGGTGCCGGAAAATCGTTTAATATTTCCCCAGATGTCAGTAGAGGAAAATCTGATTGCCGGAGCTTTTGCTAGACCACGCAAGGATCAGCCGGCAATCACTGCCGATCTGAAAGGAATTTACGAGCGGTTTCCCCGGTTAAAAGAAAGAAGCGCTCAGTTTGGGGGCACGCTTTCTGGCGGCGAGCAACAAATGCTTGCCATTGGCCGCGCCCTGATGGCGCGGCCCAAGATTCTGATGATGGATGAGCCGTCTTTAGGGCTTGCACCTATCATAGTCCAGGAGATTTTCGACATCATCAGCTTACTGAATAAAGAAGGTGTCAGCATCCTGCTGGTTGAGCAAAATGCCCGAATGGCGCTCAAGGTCGCTCACCACATCTACCTGTTGGAGGGAGGAAAGGTAACTTTCAATGGCAACCCCCGGGAGATGCAGCAGGATGAGGTTATCCAGCGGGCCTATCTGGGTGCCGGCTTAACCTAAGCCTGGTACCTAACCAGTCCGGGTTCGGACGATGACCGATTTTCTTCAGAACTGTATTGACGGGGTGATGTTCGGTTCAGGCTATGCCCTGTTGGCGCTGGGGTTTACCCTGTTGTTCGGGGTGATGAAACGCCTAAATTTGTCGTTCGGCCCGAGCATTATGCTGGGTGCCTACGCCGGCACTTGGGTATATCTCAACTTTTCCCAGAATGTGGTGCTGGTCTTGCTGGCGACTGTGATTACCACCGTTGCGGTTGGTATCTACGTCGAGCGACTTTGTTTTTGGGCCGTCCGACGTGATGCGACTATTGCCTCAATGGTTTCGAGCTTTGCGATTTGGATGCAGCTCGAAGAAGTCGCGATGCACCTGTTACCGGAACGGACTTACCCCTTCCCGACTTTCTTCACCTCGACGGTCATTGATATTGGACCGTTTTTTGTTCGCAGTGAACACATCTCAATGTTCCTGCTGACGCTGATGCTCCTAGCCCTGTTGCACCTGTTCCTATTCCGTACCCGGCCCGGCCTGGCACTGCGGGCTGTTGCCGACAACCCGTTGGCCTCAGCCTATATGGGCATCAACAGCTCAAGTATTTTATTCCTGGCATTTGCTGTTGTTTCCGCGATCGGTGGACTTGCCGGATTCCTTATACTTTCTGCCGATTCGCAGGTCACGCCGTATTTTGGATTGTGGGCCACTTTCAAGGGCCTGATTGCGATGATGCTGGGTGGTATGGGTTCGCTTCCCGGCGCGATCCTGGGCGGACTGCTTCTCGGCGTGGTTGAAGCCAACGCGTTTTGGTACGGAGGACCGGTGATCCGCGATATTTCTGCGTACCTGCTGCTCTTTGTGATGCTGATCGTACGACCCGGCGGACTGGTTGGACAAAGGATCGTCGCCCGGCAACAGGCGGCGTATGAGCGGGTCTAACTAACGAGTAGATTGATCATGCCCAACGACTACCTGTTGACCATTATCTCGAATATCGGAATGATTTCCCTTATTGCGCTGTCTGCCTATCTGTTGCTGATCAGCGGTGAGATTTCGTTCGGACAGCAGGCCTATTTCGGAATCAGTGCCTATGCCGGTGCGATTGCGACAACCCTCTGGGGGTGGCCACTGTGGGTGGCGTTGCTGTTCGGTAGTTCGCTGGCGGCACTTGCGGCTGGCTTTGTCGGCCTACTCACATTGAGGATCAGCGGCCTGTACTTTTCGATTGCTACTCTGGCCTTCGCAGAAATGGTTCGCTTGTCGCTATTCGAGTTAACCTACCAGGTTGAGATCGATGGCGAATTGATAGGCCCCAACGGTGCAGAGGGATTCGGCGAGATACGCTGGATCTTCGATAACGATGTCAGCGTCCTTGAGTACACTTTAGTGATTTACGGCGTCTTGCTGCTGGTGCTGTTTTGCCTGGTGCTAATCGAACGCTCCCCGCTGGGAATGATCTTTCGGATGCTGGGTCAAGATCCCCTGCTAACCCGGGTTCAAGGCCTGAACCCAGTTAGGTACAAGGTCACGGCGGCAATACTTGCCGGCTTCATCGCCGGCCTGGGAGGGACTCTATACGCTCACTCGTTCACCTACATAGAACCGCAAATGTTCAATATCATGCTGGGGGTCCACTCTCTGGCTTATGGTCTGATCGGGGGCCTCGGTACTGTGTTGGGACCCCTCCTCGGTGTTGCGATTGACATCGGTTTTCTGGAGTCTTTGCGGGTAATTCAGGGTTACCGAATGATCGTTTTCGGCGGCCTGGTAGCGCTTATGTTGATTTTCATGCCCCGAGGCATTCTCGACGAAAACCGGGTCTACCGGCTGAAGAACGCTGTTCGAAGGTGGTTTCGTGCTTGAACTGCAAGCAGTCGGTAAGACTTTCGGTGCATTGCAAGCCTTGCGCGGCGTCGATCTGCATCTAAGACGAGGGACGGTCAGCGGGCTGATCGGCCCCAATGGCTCAGGTAAGACTACGCTAGTCAATATCATTACCGGCGTCTACGCACCAGATTCAGGACGGGTGCTTCTTGATGGCAAAGATGTCAGCCGCGCGAGCGCCAATCAGATTACTCGGCTAGGCGTTTCCCGCACCTTCCAGAACATCCGCATCTTCAACCGCATGAGTGTTCTTGAGAACGTGATCGTGGCGCTTATCGGCCATGACAAGCTGGGACTGTTTCCATTATTGGGTAGCGTCAGAGGGGTTGGCGGTGCGGGGGTTGAGGCAGCGCGCCGGACACTGGAAACTGTCGGTCTGCTGAAGCAGAGCAACCTTTTTGCCAGTGAATTACCTTTACCGCTGCGGCGTCGATTGGAAATCGCACGGGCATTGGTCTGTGACCCCAAGGTTCTGGTTCTCGATGAGCCGGCTGGTGGCATGACGCCCGCAGAAACCGCCAGCATCTCAGAACTGATTCGCTCTCGCATCGCCCCAGGCCGAACCTGTGTCGTGATCGAGCACAAGTTGGACCTGATATCCCGCGTCTGTGAGCACCTTTGTGTGTTAAACCACGGTGAGAAGATCGCCGAGGGCGATCCCCGATCAGTTATGAGTCAGCCTGAGGTCATCGAGGCCTACCTGGGGCGGGCCTGAAAAACCATGCTGGCGGTATCAAACCTTACAGTCAATTACGGTGAGGTGCAGGCAGTCGATAGTATCTCGATTAAGGTCAAGGCGGGCGAACTGGTTTCGATCACCGGTGCCAACGGCGCCGGAAAGAGCTCAATGCTCAATGCTATCGCCGGCATCTGCGTAGCTGCCTCAGGGAAGATCGTTTTCGCAGGTGAGGATATCACTGGCTTACCGGCACACCAGATTGTAAAAAAAGGCATCGTACAGGTTCCCGAAGGAAGACAACTTTTCGCTACCTTAACCGTTCGCGAGAACCTCTTGGCTGGGCGTTACTCAAACAGCGGTTTTCTGTTGGACAATGTTATTCCTGAGTCGCTGATGCAACGATTTCCAGTGCTGTCTGAGCGGCTGGACTCACTCGGCTCAAGTCTCAGCGGGGGGCAAGCCCAGATATTGGCATTGGCAAGAGGTTTGATGAATTACCCAGAACTCCTGCTACTTGACGAGCCGACCCTTGGCCTGGCTCCTATCGCAGTGAAAGAGGTCTTCGACCTTATTGCTGAGTTGCGAGATCAGGGGTTGGCTATCCTGGTCGTTGAACAGAATGTTCGCCAAGCCCTGGCGATTTCTAACTATGCCTATGTTCTGGAAAGTGGCAGGATTGTGATGGAAGGGGAGGGGGGCGAATTGCTCAATAATTCTAGACTTGTTGAGTCGTATCTCGGCGTGGCCGGATCGATATAACTACAGCCGCGTTATCCGTACGGGCCACCTTGCCCCCGCCTGGCGCAATAAATGACGAGTGACGCCCAGATTCTGTCTTTCTGGGATAATTTTAAGGACTGATCGTGGGTCTGGGTGGCCTTAACAGGTCCGTCATCGCGTAATGCTCTTTACACTCCACGATTGCCGTCATCGATCTCGCTCAGAAGACGGCGCATGATCTTACCGCTGGAAGTTTGGGGCACGCTGTCGACAAACTGAACGGCTCGGGGCAATTTGTAGGCGGCGAGTGTTTTCCGGCAAAAGTCAACAATCTCCTGCTGGCTGGCCTGGGCGTTGGGCTTGAGCACGACATACGCCTTGGCCAACTCACCCCTCACCTCGTCCGGGATGCGGCCAACCGCGGCCAGGGCCACGGCAGGGTGGCCGCAGATGACCCGCTCCAGTTCGGCGGGGTATACGTTGTAACCCGCAGTCAGGATCATGTCTTTTTTGCGGTCCACAATCGTGAAGTAGTTGTCTTCGTCCCGGGTCGCGATATCCCCGGTGTGCATCCAGTTGCCCGGTGTCATGACGTCCTGGGTTGCCTCGTCGTTACCGTAATAACCCAGCATCACCAGTGGACCGCGGACCATGAACTCACCCTCTTCACCGGCACCAAGTTCCACGTTGGGATCATCGACTGACACAATCTTGCCTTCACTACCGGGATACATAAGGCCGATGGTGCCTGGCTTGTTGTCACCGTAATAGGGGTTCGCGGTCGCCGCACCGGCAAGTTCGGTCATTCCCCAGAGCTCCAGAACCGGCGTCGTCACACGTTCCATCCATTCAATTGATTTTGCCGCCGGCAGGGTCTGACCACCCACCGTCGAGCGCGTGAGTGAAGACAGATCATAGTCATCGAACTTTGGATGGGACAGCAGGAAGTAATACACGGTAGGTACTCCATCCAGGATAGTGGCGCGGTGCTGCTGAATGGCCGCCAGGATGGCGCCTTCTTCGAATTTGGGCACAATCACCAGTGTCATGCCGTACATGAAACTGCTGTTCAAGACCACCGATCCGTAGACATGGGGCAATGGCAGTGAGTTGACAAGGATATCCTGCGTGGTCCGCACATGCATCAGTGCCGTACCGTGAGCATTCGTCACGATATTGCGGTGCGAATGCATAGCGCCTTTGGGATGACCGGTAGTGCCCGATGTGTAGCAGATCGCCGCCAACTCATCGCGCCCACGTTGCGCCACGTCAAAGGTGTCAGCACCTGTTTTGAGCCAGCCTTCAAACGACGACGCACCGGTGACCACCTGCTCGCCAAACAACACGACCTCATTGAGTTCACCACTGCCCTTGAGATCCAGCAACGACTCGGCCTTGTCAGCCGAGCCGATAACGACCTTGGCACCACTGTCTTCAACAACATATCTGACTTCATCGGGCGTCAGCATGGTGTTAATCGGGTTGATCACCGCACCAGTTTTGGCGATACCATGGTAGCTGACTACCCATTCCCAGCAGTTAGGTGAGTACAGCGTCACTCGATCTCCAGGCCCCACACCGGCTGCCTTCAGACCGTTGGCGATCCGACAGGCCATCGCGTCGATCTGGCTGAAACTGAACTGTTTGTCTTCAATAATCAGCGCGGTCTTATCGCCGTATAGGTGCGCGCTGAAACGGGAAATATCCCCCACGGTTCGAATCATCTTGGTGTTCTCCTTGATCTCGCAGTTGATCGCTCTATCTATAGATCTATGGCAACAGAATCAGCCCACAGGCATCGTGTCACGAATCGAAGGTCGCGCTGCCAGTGACTCGACCCAGCTCACCAGGTTCGGGTGGCCGTCACGCCACTGGAAATCCGGGTTCCAGCGTTCCAGGTGGAGAGCGGCAATCAAAGTCATTTGGGCCATGTTAGATAATTCGCCGCCCATCACCGGATGCATTACCTCTGTTTCCCAGGCTTCAATCAACCTTGCCGCTCGATTACGTTCATGAGCGATGACTCCGGGAGAGCGTTCCTGCTGTGAACGAAACCCTTCTCTGATCCATACGCTAACTCCAGCGACGAGGCTTCGCGCCATCGCCTCTAATCGTCGGACATGAAAGCCGTTGCCGCCTTCTGGCGGTTCGAACCAGGGCGCGTTATCCAGATTGTCGAGATAACTGCACACCAGTTGGGATTCCTCCAGGCGAACGCCATCTGACAAAATCAGGCATGGCACTCGTCCAGATGGGTTGATTTCATAATAAGGGCTGTTAACAGACCGAGTTTGTGCAACGATCTGTTTAACCTTGTCCTCGAGCTTCTTCTCCAGAACTATGATACGCGCCAATCGAGCGTAAGGTGAGTTTTGGGTTACATAAAGCTTTAAGCTAGGGTGCGAATCGGCCATAGGTCTAATCCTGGTGGGAATTGGAATACGCTTTCCTAAGCATAATTGACATAGGGCAAAGTGCGCATCACTTTTTGGTAATGTCCGAGGTGAGTCGACTGGCCATTACCAAACATCAATCGACTTGATCTCACAATAAATACCACCTGATAGTTGTTTTAATTGAACCGGTGTTAACTTGAACACCGCATTCGGGGTGCCGGCTGCAGCCCAGATCTGGTTAAAGCCTTCAAGATCCTGGTCCAGTAGGACGAAGGGGTACTTGGCGTGACCAAGCGGCGGAACTCCGCCGATGGAAAAGCCGGTGTTCTTTTTTACAAAATCGGCATCGGCCCGGCAGATGGTGCCACTCACGAGCCTAGCAAGTTTCTCTTCATCAACTCGGTTAGCACCCGAGGTAATAGCCAGAACAGGTCTGTTATGCGGGCCGACAAAAACTAACGATTTGGCGATCTGGGCGATAGGGCAGCCGATTGCAGCCGCCGCCTGTGCGGCACTGTGGGTGGGCTGATCGAACTCGAGCACCGCGTAACTGGGCCCAAGAAACTGCTGCACCCATACAGCGGTAGGATGTTTCGGCGATCGCATAGTTAATTAATCTCACACCCGAAGTAGGGGTTGGCACCTGCGATAGAGGATATCATTAGCGCTCTTGTTAAACCCTCGACGGCCCTTACTCTACGATGAACATAACTTTTCCAACCGATCAGCATACTTCGGAGTATCGGCTGGTGCCAACCCGGCTGCAGGAAAAGCTTGCCTCCGGCAAGACACGCTGCAACCTTTGCCTTTGGCGCTGTGGCTTGCATCATGGTCAAAGAGGCTTTTGCCAGGCTCACGTGAACCGTAATGGCACCCTTTACAATCTGTCTTACGGCATTATCTCAGCCATGGATCTGGGCCGCATAGAAGAAAAGCCAGTGCGGCATTACCGACCCGGGACCAAAGTCCTCTCGGTTGGTAGTTACGGCTGCAGTTTTCGTTGCGGGGGTTGCCATAACCTGGATATCTCCTGGGGTACCGACGCACTCGACGCTTTGGCCCGGGGGGAATCGCGTGCCGCCTTTGTCCCGCCTGAGACTTTGGTCAAGGCAGCAGTTGATAGCGGTGCTGATGGCATCGCCTTTACCTATTCGGAA
>JAPKAJ010000257.1 GCA_028825345.1 Arenicellales bacterium
CCTCGACTGGCTAGAAGAGCGGTGTTCGCTGCTGGATAGCCGACTGACCATCGGCAGTATTGCAGTGGGCTGCATGCTTGGCTACCTCGATTTTCGGTACGCTGATGAGAATTGGCGTGAAGGCCGTGATGGATTGGCAAGTTGGTACTCAGTTTTCGTCCAAAGGCCATCGATGCGCGACACAGTGCCAGTGGAGTGATAAAGACCCGATGTTAAGTCCAAGTCCGATATAATTCCCACTCAAGTTGATACGCTTAATTTCTTTACTTTCACGACCCCAGAAGCGACTTACCGAGCCGCCCGGCGCCACTGCTCCAAGCATTCGTCGGCCTGGCCATGTTTGGCTCGGGTCAGCCACCTGAAAGACCCGATGCGCCTAAAAAGAATCCAAGTTTCTGGCTTCAAGTCCTTTGTCGATCCGACCGTTATCACTATTCCGGCCAACCTCACCGGTATCATTGGGCCTAACGGCTGCGGTAAATCCAACGTTATTGATGCGGTGCGCTGGGTAATGGGCGAAAGCTCGGCCCGCAAATTGCGCGGCGACAGCATGACTGACGTGATTTTTAACGGTTCTGAGGCACGTAAGCCTGTCGGCAAGGCATCGGTTGAGCTGGTTTTTGATAACACCGACGGCAAAACGCCACAGGCCTACGCGCGCTTCAGTGAGATCGCTGTTAAACGCACATTATCTCGTGATGGCACGTCGGAATACCTGCTGAACAAGGCGCGTTGCCGTCGTCGGGATATCACTGACCTTTTCCGTGGCACAGGGCTTGGCCATCGGTCCTACTCGATTATTGAGCAGGGCATGGTCAGTCGAATCGTTGAGGCCCGGCCCGAGGATTTGCGGGCCTTTGTCGAGGAAGCAGCCGGCATTTCCCACTACAAGGACCGCCGTCGTGAGACCGAGACCCGGATGCGCCATACCCGTGACAATCTCAGCCGGGTAGATGATATCCGTAAAGAGCTTGATACGCAGTTGCGTCGTTTACAACGACAGGCCCAGGCAGCACGACGTTACCAGAAACTTAAAGATGAAGAGCGTACGGTCAATGGCCAACTGCTGGGGCTTCGTCATCTGGTCATGCAGTCTCAAATCGACGCCCAGTCCGCTCAGACTGCGCACGCGCAGACTGAGGTTGAGTCACACCTGGTTCGTCAGCGAGCGTTGGAAAGCCGGATCGAGGGGGCTCGCGCTAACGAGATGAGTTCTCAGCAGCAGGTCAGTGACCTACAGGCTGAATTTTATGCAGCCGGTGCTGATGTTGCCTCTGTTGAACAGGCAATTGAATATGCGCGTGAAACTGGCGAGCAACAGCGGGCCGAGTTCGAACGTCTGGAAACGGCTCTGACCGAGATTGGCGCCGAATCTCAACACGACGATCAACGCATTTTGGAACTTGAGGTAGAAGTGGTTTCGCGTCGGGGCCAACGTGAGGCGCATCTGGCCGTGCAGCGCCAATCGGTAACCCGCCAGGCTGAATCTGAACAGGCTTTGGATGCCTGGCAGGAGCACTGGAACGATTTCGCCCAATCTACAGCGACTCCGATCAAGGATCAGGAGGTGCAGCGATCACGCATCGAGCAGCTTGAATCTGCCGATCTTAAGGCGCAGCAGCGCCTCGCCCGCCTCGACCAGGAGTTGGCGGCGCTGCTCGCTGAGGAGGAGGCGTTGGCGGTGGATAGCGCCCGCAGTGACGCGTGGCAGAGCGAGGCAGAAACCCGCGAATATGAAAGCCGTGTCGAGCAGGCCGCGCAGCAGATTAGCGAGTTGCGGCAAGAAATTGAAGGCCAGGTAACGGCAGTGGATCAGCAGCGCCAGCAGATGCATGCGGCCCGCAGTCGTCTCGAGTCGCTACAGGAATTGCAGGAAGCATCGCTGGGACGGGATGATGAGTATGCCGATTGGCTGGAGCGCAGAGGTCTTTCGCATGCCCCGGTGCTTGCCGGCGAAATCCGCGTTGCTAAAGGTTGGGAGCGTGCTGCTGATGCGGTGCTCGGCCCGCGCCTGACTGGGTTGGGTGTTGGTGATCTCGATGGGGCTCTGGCGCATGAGGCAGAACTGCCCCGCCGGGATTTATTCCTGGTCCAATCGGGTTCGTCATCTGCACTGGGTGCTGCAAATACCCTGCTGGCGCAGTTGCGTTGCGCACGCTATGACCTTGGCCCGCTGCTGAGTGGAGTGTACGTGGCCGATGACCTGGCCGAGGCGCTCATCCGCCGCGCAACCCTGGATCCAGGCGAGTGTGTGGTGACCCGTGACGGGGTAATCGTTGGGACGAACTGGGCCCGGGCGCCGCATGGGCGCGATTCTGGAGACGGGCTTCTGGAGCGGGAAGAGGAAATCACGCGGTTGCAACAAAGTGTGACCACTTTGGTGGACGATACAGCGCAACATGAACGATTGTTTGAGAGCTTGCGTGAGACTTTGCGCGACCTGGAACAAAAGCACGAGTCCAGCCAGAAAACACTTAATGACAAGCTGGAAACCCAGACGATGATCCGCCAGGTGCTTTCGGAAAAGGATGCACGATTTGCGCAAATCGAAACTCGTCGTGAACAGATGGCGGTAGAGACTGACGAGATAATGACCGAACTGACCGGGACAGGTGCAGCTCTGGATGAGGCTCAACGGCATTTTGCTATTGCTGAAGACGAGACCGGAGTGCTCGAAGAAAAACGCCTGGCATTGTTAAATGAAAAAGAAGCACTCACGAAATCTTTGGCGGGCTCCCGCACGGATACCCAGGCGGCTCGGGAAAAATTGCACGACACGGAACTGGCCCTGCAGCATAGCCAGGCGTCTCTGGATTCATTGAAATCGAGCCTCAACCGTCTTGAGGTGCAGGGCAGTCGCATGCGCGCGCGTCATCAGGAACTCAAGATCCAACTGGCGAAAGGAGATGATCCTGGAGAGGCGCTGAATGCCCGCTTAAAGACCCTGCTCGACCAGCGGACATTGTCGGAAAATCAACTGGCCGATACTCGTAATGCACATGCAGCCATTGAAGAACAGATCCGTGAGCTGCAGGGGGGCTTGTCGGAGTGTGAACAGGAGGCAGCCACCGCGCGCGATGCGCTCGAAGGTGAGCGGTTTAAGGCGCAGGAACTATCAGTGCGCTCTGAAACTTTGCTGGAACAGATTAATGCCAGCAATTATCAGCTAGAGGAGATTCTAGCGAACTTGCCTGGCCAGGCTGTTGAGGCTGACTGGCTTGTACGATCCGAAAAGCTGGCCGAGAAGATTGAACATATTGGACCGGTGAATCTGGTTGCGATAGAAGAGCACGAGGAGCAGGCCCAGCGCAAGGAATATTTGGATACACAGCATGCTGACTTGATTGAAGCGTTAGATACGCTTGGCGGCGTCATACGCAAGATCGACCGCGAGACTCGCGAACGTTTTAAGGTTACTTTCGATGCCTTAAATGAAGGATTTGCCGAGTTTTTCCCAAAGATGTTTGGAGGCGGCAGCGCGGTTCTGGCATTAACCGATGAGGATATGCTGTCCGCGGGGGTAACGGTTATGGCGCGGC
>JAPKAJ010000258.1 GCA_028825345.1 Arenicellales bacterium
ATTAATATTTATCAGAAATAGGGGCTTATACTAGCTCAACGCCATTGCCTTTATCATTGAGTTTTTGTGCGGGGTGAGCGGTGACAAGGGGATGATCGACGTTCGATGCCCCCAACACCTTAGCGCCCTGTGGACTGCCTATCCCCGATACATCCTCCGCAAAATACTCAGCGTTCACTTCGATGAAGGGTTTGCCTTCGTCGTCCAGTTCAACATCTTCCCAGATCGCGCCAACCGGACAGATCGATTCGCACAAGCCGCAACCGATGCATTCGTCGGGTTGGATGTAGAGCATCCGCCCACCTTCATAGATGCAGTCCACTGGACAGGCAGGTACACAACCGCCATCTTTGACATCCACACAGGGTGACGTGATTACATAAGTCATAAAACAATTATTCCGGCCAGTTGGGCGATCGTTTTTCAACAAAAGCCCGACTGCCTTCGTCACTGTCCGGACCATTAAGCGAGTCCATCAAAGCCGGCAATCGCTGGCCCATGGCGACATACGGGGCAAGGTGTGAGGTATTGCGAACAACCTGTTTGATGGCGCGGATAGACCGCGGAGAGCAGAGTTTGATCTGATCGACCCAACGCGTCACTGCATCATCCAACTCGGCCATCGGCACGACTTCATTGATTAGGCCAAAGCCCGCCAATTCATCCGCCGTTACCCGTCGCCCCGTCATCAACATACCCATGGCGTGTTTGGCTGGGATCAGACGGGGTAGCATGACCATGCCACCATCGAGCGGCAAGAACCCGAGGCGGGGCTCGGTCAAACCGAACTTGGCGTGATCGGCAGCAACGACGATGTCGGCGCCCAGAACCATCTCAAATCCACCGCCATAGGCACCGCCATTGACACGAGCAATGACTGGAACATTCAAAGTCAAGCGCGTTGCAATGCCACCAAAGCCGCCTTCGCGCTCCATAGACCAATATTCGAAACCGCTTCGACCGCTTTTGACTGCTTCCTGAACGTCAGCGCCTGAACTGAAGCAGCGTTCACCGGCACCGGTGAGCACGACACACCAGATATCACTGCGCCCTTCGATTTCGCGCCAGATACGTTGCATTTCATCTTCCGTCGCCTGATCAACGGCGTTCAGCAATTCCGGTCGATCGATAGTGACCTGCGCAACATGTTCGACTATTTCATAATGTACAGTCATCCGACTAAACCTTCCGTCTTCATCTCAGAGATCCGAACCGCATTGTATCCAAATTCGGCCAGGATTTCATTCGTCTGCTGGCCCAGTAATGGTGGTGCATAGCGCACGGCGAATGGAGCGTCAGACATATGAATGGGCGACGTCACCAGCTTCATCTTGCGGCCATTCACGTAATCAATCTCGGTGACCATCTGATTGTGAATGGTTTGCGGGTCTTTGAGGGCTTCCGCTAAATTTTTGACCGGCGCACACAACAAGTCATGCTCCTCTAATCTGCCTATCCAGTATTCTGTGGTATTCTTGGCGAAGTTTTCATAAAAAACGGATTGCAGAAACCCCCGGTTGGCCCGCTGGATTTCGAGGTCGGGATATTGCGGCGATAAATCGTCAATCTCCAAGGCCTTGCATATGTCCTGCAGCGGATTGGCCTTGAACGCACCAATCATCACCAGCGCACCGTCTGCTGTCTCAAACGCTCCACTCAGCGGCATCTCGGCCCAGTTCAGATCAAAGCCGGAATACATGTGCGTCGCCGCTTCCTGCATTTGCATGGCAATCATCGAATCATACAGCGATACCTCGACCTGCTGCCCCCTGCCAGTCTTGTGACGTTGCAGCAAAGCCGCCAGAACACCCTGCACCAAATGCATTCCGGCAGAATAATCGCACAATGCCGTAGGGTAGATTGCCAGCGGATGATTGGGATCGGCTTTTCGCGCCATGGTGCCTGTCATCGCCTGGGCGAGGACATCCTGGCCGCCTTTGTGCACATAGGGACCGGTGGATCCAAAGCCCGACCCAAAAGCAAAGATGATGCCGTTGTTCACTTTGCTGAGGTCGTCGTATCCGATATTGTTGCGGTCCATCACGCCGGGACGGAAGTTATTGACTACGACGTCCGCCGTTTTTGCCATTTCATAAATAATCGCCTGACCTTCCGGCTTGCGGACGTCAATAGTGATACTGCGTTTGTTGCGATTGAGACTGCAATAGACTGGGTTATCGCCGTCATTCTGATCATGCTCGATGGATGACCGGGAAAGGTCACCATAAACCGGACGTTCGATCTTGATCACATCGGCGCCAAGATCTGCCAGCATTTGCGTGGCACACGGCCCCAGCATCACTTGCGTGAAATCGAGCACTTTGATGCCATCCAGGGGTAAGTTATTTGTCATTGCTCGTCTCCTTATTCTGCTGGAACCGTTAATTCGTGGGCCACGTTGGCCGTCGTACCGGCATTGTCCGAGGGGATATCGCCTGGATCAGCACCTTGGGCACGCATCTGCTTCTGAATGGGCTTGGGATCAACATCGCGGACCAAAATTCCTCCGTTAAGTGCCAGAACTGCAGCGATACCCGTGGCCTCACCCTGAGCCATGCACGGCGGGATTTCGCGAGACATTTTTTGCGCTTCCGGTTCCGCCGAATAGTGCCGACCTGCGACCAGCAACTGATCGACGCCTTGTGGCAGCAAAGCGCGGTACGGTGTGTAATAGTCTCGCCCGCGGCACACCGTATCGGCAAAGTAGCGACGGCTCGTTATGTCGTCCTTGGTCACGATGTATTCCCCTTGTAGCATGCGGGTCTGTCGCACACCGATCTGCTCAGCGGTATCCAGTAAATAGGCATTTTCGAAACCCGGTAAATTCTCGATGGCAAATTTGAGAACATTCAACATGCGCTCCCGACCGTCAAATTCCGCCTCTGTCAAGTGCTCAGGCGAGATACCATCGTAGCCTGTCATGTGCGGGCAATTGCACCAGACGATGCCGGGCCGCGGTGTCTTCAACCACCACATATCCCATGACCCACCGATGATGCGTCGGGCCTCACGATCCAGCTTCTTAAACTCTTGGGGGTGGCCATATTGAAAGGCCTCGGCCTTGTCAGTATCGACATTTCCAAGTCGGAAAACAGTGGTGACGATGTAGGCTCCTTCTACAAATTTAGCGCCGGCACTGGTTGCCACATCAAGGTCACCGGAGGCATCTAAGGTGATATCGCCAAGGATCGCCTGCCGGCCGCGTTTGGTCTCGCAAATAACGCCCCTGGCCCGGCCATCTTCAACAATGGTCTGCGAGAACCAGCTATGCAGGCGAAGATTAATCTTGTTTTCGATCATCAGGTCGTTAGCGACGCGTTTCCAGCCATCGGGATCAAACGCGGTGGCATAAACGATGGGTTGTGGCTTGGTCGGCTGATGGAAATCGTGGACGCCCCATCGAGACCATTTTTTCCACATTTCGTCACTTGCGTAACGGTCCTCCTCCGGCGGTGTGACGGCGCAACCGATCCGCTCCAGCCGTTCGATATATTCCTTCATGATGCCGGTCACGGTAATCTCGC
>JAPKAJ010000259.1 GCA_028825345.1 Arenicellales bacterium
GCCCATAAACCCTTCCAAGCAGGGGTAAATCAGAACGCCTGATCGATGATGATGGCGCTCAGGAATTCCTCATCACTGTAGGCAAAGTCGACTCGTATCAGGAGTCCTTCGGCCAGTATTCGTACCCCTGCGCCCGCCGTGGTTTTCATATCTTCATGCAATCGCGCCAGATTAAAACTTGGCGCTACTCGCCCCATATCCGCGAAAAGGGCAAATTGCCACCAAGGAATCCGATAACCGAGCTTGTCGGCAAACCGGGTCAAAGGCTGCCATTGTGGGATGAGACGATATTCTGCCCGATACACCCAGGCCGAGCGGTCGAAAAACCGCGATGCCCGGTAACCCCTCAGTCGGCTCAGCCCACCAAGACGAGCCCCAAGATAATCGGGCGGGCGAGCCTGCCCCGCATCATCGTTCCAGGTTGGGGTATCGACGATCGATAAATTAAGAGCTACGACCTGCTGTTTTGCCCAGGTGGACTTCACCGGGAGTTTAAAAAAACCGCTTACCGATGCTTCGTATAGCCGCCATCGCTTGTGATTTTCATGATTCTTTCCCCAACTTGTGGATATGCGAGCCCGGGATCAGGCGTGATCCAGTATTGTCCCAGTCAAGCTTTGTGCGAAATACATCGGCGCCAGTCGCAGAAGTTTTTGAAGGCTCTATGAAATCACGGCTTTGCTGTTCCCACTCAAAGCGAAGGCTACTGATACCGCTTTGTTCGGGGTGTGTCGTCGGTGAAAGTTGAGGTTGTTCTGGAAGGATAGGTCTTCGGGTCAGGCTAAAGCCAGGGTCTTTGGCCGCACCGATGGGCAAAACCCAGCGGGCCTGCAGGCGCTTGGTGAGCGTGTTCACGCCAGTCCGTTCGGGCTCAAATGTCGAGTTGTTGCCTCGAACCGTGTAGCCCGGCATATCGTTTACAAAATAGCTGTATTGGGGCATGTCTGCGCCATAAAAAAATCCAGAGAAATACCATCGTTTAAGGTGTGGCAACTTATAATTCACCGCACCCACTGTAACTGCTTTGGAATCGTTTTTGGATGTAAAGCCCAGAGCAAACAATGCCGCCTGAGGTTGACCAACGCCCAGAGAAACACCGCCCAGACCATAAGCAACTCCCGTGTTGTCATTGGAAAATACCAGCGGTACTATCCGGGTACGAATACTCGAGTCAGAGTTGTTCTGCGTTGCCCAAGCGGGGTGCGTTGCCAGCAAAAAACTAACGGCGAGCCAGCAAAGTGCGCCAGCGTATTTAATCGACTGAAATTTTGACTTAGCCATAATCAGAGTCACTAGAGTCACTATAGTAGCAGTGGTTACTGGTTACTGGTTACTGGTTACTGGTTACTGGTTACTGGTTACAAAGGGCGCGCTAATTGCGGGATATCGCCGGCCAGGCCAATAGCGTGTTGCATCAGCGCGTTTTTGAGTAATGGTGCTTGGTCCGTCAGTTTAAGGCCCATACCACGCAGTCCAGTAATGGTCAGATCTTCGCTACCGAACAGGGCATGGAATCCATCCATCACCTGTAGCACCAAAGCGTTCTCACCCCGACGCCAGCGCTCATAGCGGCGAAGGACAGAGCGTGTTCCTATATCGCGATTTTTCGAAAGGGCATCGTTAGCGACCTGTGCCAGTGCCGCGGCATCGGCCAAGCCCTGATTGGCGCCCAGGCCCGCCAGCGGGTGGACCGTGTGGGCCGCATCGCCAATCAGGGCAATACGTTCACCGATATAGGCACTGGCGTGACGGCGTATCAGGGCAAACGCCTTACGCTCGCTGACAGCCTTAATTTTGCCCAGACGCTGGTCAAAGGCCTGCGCGAGTTCGGTCGCAAAGGCGCTATCGTTGAGTGACAGCACCCGCTCGGCTTCAGCGGTGCTGGCCGACCAGACGATTGAGCATTGATTTTCAGCTAGCGGTAAAAAGGCCAACGGCCCGGTTGGCAAAAAGCGCTGGCGGGCGCATGCGCCGTGCGGTTTTTCCGGGGTGACGGTGGCTACAATGGCCGTGTGATTGTAGCTGGATTGATCTTGCGCTATGCCTGCCAACTGCCTTACTTTTGAATGAGCACCGTCGGCGCCGATCAGCAAACCTGCCCGCAGCTTTTCGCCCCCAGCTAAAGTCACCGTGACGCATGAGTCTGAAGACTCGATATCGACCAGGTTGTCACCAAAGCGCACGACTGCTTCAGCGCAATCGCCGAGTGCCTGGTGAAGCACAGTGCACAGGCTGTTATTGGCGACAATGTGACCCAAATGCGATAGACCGGCCGTGGCAGCGTCGAACGAAATCGTCCCGTTGCTAAGGGCATCCCAGACTTCAACACACTCAAAAGCGGTTGATTTATCCCAAGCAATATCCCGCCAGACGCAAAGGTGCTCCAGGATGTTCTGAGAAGCGTGGTTAAGAGCGCTGACCCGGATGGGATCGGGATTAGCTTCCTTCGAAGGGCGATCCTTATCGAGAATCGCGACATGGATACCAGAGCGGGCCAGCAGCAGTGCGCAGCAGCTGCCCACCAGGCCAGCTCCATTTACGAGCACATCAAAGTCTGTCAACTGTGGCTCGCTCATCAACTTGTACTGAGCGGCAGGCCACGTGCCAATCGCGGTAGGGTACCGGCAAGCCCGGCAGTACGCTTGAGCAGAAACCGTTTCGCCGGCGGCAATACTTCCAGAGTGCTGAGACCAATGTTTCTTGCCAGCCTCGCGCCGAGGGTTTCATTGGAAAAGATGCGCAGTAGTCCATCGGTGAAGTGCAGTACACGTCGGGTTTGTGAGCGCCGGCTGCGTGCGTAGCCGGCGAGTACGGCCGGATTACCGATATCATTTCCATCAGCCAGGGCGTGGGCCAGTTCTTCGGCCAGTTGGGCTACATCGCGAAGGCCGAGGTTAAAACCCTGGCCAGCGACCGGATGGACAACATGGGCCGCGTTGCCCAGTGCGACCACGCGATCCGACACAGGCTCTGCCATATCAGCGCGGCGCAGTGGGTAGACCTTCACCCTGTCACAGCGGGTAAAAAAGCCTAAGCGGTCACCAAACACCTCTTGCAGTTTTTCAAGAAAGTCGCTCTGGGATAGTGCTTGCGTATCTTGTGCCTCGTCGGCGGGCAGCGTCCAGGCCAGCGCAAAGCGTCGCGTATCCAGCGGCAGCAGGGCCAATGGACCATGGCGGGTAAAACGCTCGTATGCGGTGTGGTCTTGATCCCGGTCTACACTCACAATGCCGACCAGCGCTTGCTCATCGTAGAGCGTCTCGTTGGTATGCAGGCCAGCCAGCTGTGACAGCGGCGAACGTCCACCATCGGCAATAACCACCAGGTCTGAGTCAATCGATTGATTGGATGTGTCGACCTGCACCCGGCGCTGTTCGGGTTGCACCTGTAGGCGCTGGGCATTTGCCGGACAGCGGTAGTCAATCCGGTCGCTTTCACTAAGGCGCGTCGTCAGGGCTTGGCCCAGCACCCTTGAGGGTATGACATAGCCCAGTGCCTCGGTACCGATCAGCCGCCGATCAA
>JAPKAJ010000260.1 GCA_028825345.1 Arenicellales bacterium
TCGAGCCGCCCCCGGGAACGGTATAGCGCTCGAGATAGGGGTCTGCCCGCCATAAGCCGGGTTCAAGGATATGAGCCGTGGTTGATATCAAAATATTAATCCAAACAGAAAATAGGCAACGCTAGTAGCTAAGGCTGTTAGGCGCTGGCGATCGCATTATGGGCACTTAAGTGGGGTAAAAAAAACGGCCTGATGGTTTCCATCAGGCCGTTTCAAATCATCATAGCTAGCTGAGTCTGATCGACTTAGCCGTGCTTATTCTCGATCGCATTTTCGTGTCGAATCGCGGAGATGATCGGGATAATACATAGCGCTGCTGCAATTACTACCCAGATCATGACGCCACCGCTACCGGCGCTATTGAACACAGCGCCTGCGCCTTCCCACGACTCAATTGGACTTGAATCAAACATAGTTGTTTCTCCTATTATTCGTTAATCTGATACAGATCAGCTGTAGTCGCGGGATTGCAAATTCTCAGGATAGGCAGCCACCGGTATCTCTGCATCAACACCGATCTGCTGTACCGCGTCTGAGGTTCTGAGGATTCCGCATTTATTCAGAATCCACGATACAACGTAGCCTGGAATAAATCCTCCCAGTCCCATGGCTATTGCGCCAACCAGTTGCCCGGTAAAGCTAATAGTCGGTCCGCCTTCAGTAAGGGACGGGTATCCACCCAGCAGTACGCCTACTGCCAAAACGCCAATCAAACCGCAGACACCATGCACGGAGACTGCGCCCACCGCGTCGTCGATGCCCCAGCTGGTGATCATTTTGTGAGCGTAAGGTATGACGACGCCACCCAGGAACCCAAGTGCGAATGCGGTGCCGGGGTACCAAAGGTCCAGGCCCGCCGCTGCGCAGAAGATGCCCGCCAGTGCGCCTGACATCATCCAGAAGGGGTCTTTGGTGATGAAATAAGCACCTATGATGCCACCGGCAAAACCCATCAGCGTATTAAAGGCAAACGATGAAAGCGTAGCCGGGCCTCCGTAGATAGTAAGCCAGCCCGCATCGGCCGTAGAGCCAGCCATCGGGGCGGGGTAGATCAGACAAGCGCCGAGAAAACCGAAGAACCCAATGATGATGATCATCAGTCCAGCGATGGTCATTGGTATGCTATGCCCGGGCAGATCATTGGCTGATCCATCAGCGTTAAAGCGCCCGACCCGTGGTCCCAAGTTTATCAGCACGCCCAGCGCAAAGAAGCCAGAGATCATATGCACAACTCCAGCGGCGCCGACATCGTGATAGCCCCAATCGACGACCAGCCAGCCACCGGCGGACCAACCCCACCCAGCGGCAATAATCCACACGACCGACCCGACCAGTGTTGCGAGGATTATCCAGGAACTGATTCGAATCCTCTCGATAACGGAACCAGAAACGATCGACGCCGTGGTTGCCGAGAAGAGTACGAAGGCCGCCCAGAAAACACCCGAGGCTTGGTCTTGCAAGTTCGGCCCCATGCCATCGCTCCAGGGCACGTAATACTGCGCGAATTCTGCGCTAGCATCCGGAATGAAGATATTCCCGGTGCCGTAGGCCCAGTAAAGCCACCAGCCGAACAAAAAGAACGTTGGAATGATGAAGGCAAACGCCAGGATGTTTTTGACACCAGAGGCGAGTACATTGCGGACTCGGGACTGACCCATTTCATACATCATAAAGCCTGCGTGAATGCAGACCATTAAGCCTGTGGCCCACCAGTAATAGGCCTCCATACTTGCGTTTGCGGCGGCATCAATTACCGCCCTTAGTTCTTCAGGACTCATATCGCATAACTCCCTTTTTGTGGGTTAGTGTCAGGAGACACTATGCACTGTCCGGGTCTGCATACATCACGTCGCCGGAAGTGGAACAGTACCTCCTGAGCATGACTTCGCACCGAGTTAAGCTGGTGCACCTGCGCCGATTTCGGCTCAGATGGACAATCATTTTACATTAGTTTTTTCCAGAGTATCCACTGGTGAGATCGTTATTATTAATCCAGACTAAAATACAAGAAAAACTTTCTAAGTACATGAAAAATATAATAAGTTAATTAATTGACTCGGAAACCATTTTTGACCTAACGACAAAGATAATCGTTTGATAAGGTTAAAGCCAGCACAATCAAGACTTGTAGCTACCTGTTAGCGAATGCGCCAAAACCATATAAAAGGAGTAAATCGATGGAGAGCGACGGCCAGTTAGACAAGTTAAAAGAATCTCTCAAAGAGCGGGGAGTTCGTTACTGCCTGCCAAGCTACGTCGATATTCATGGCGTGTCCAAGTCGAAGTTTGTACCGATTGAACATTTCGATCGGATGATGGCGGGATCCGAGTTATGCACCGGCGCTGCGCTTGACGGTGTCCCGCAAGAGGTCAACGACGAAGAAGTTTCGTCGCGACCAGACCCGGCGAGCGCGATCGTTCTACCTTGGCGAAAAGACGTGGCCTGGTTTGCAAGCGACCTATGGTGTGACGGCAAGCCCTTTGAGCCGTGCAGTCGAAACATATTCAAGGGCGTGCTGGGGCAGGCGGCAGCTATGGGGTACACCTTCAATTTTGGAATTGAGCCGGAATTCTTTTTGTTAAAGCAAACTGAAAATGGTGAACATGCGCCTATCGGACCACGTGATGATATAGCCAAGCCAGCCTACGACATCCGATCGACACTGGACAGTTTCGAGCTTCTTGAAGAAATTGTGGAAACTTTAAATGGCCTCGGGTACGACGTTTATTCTTATGATCATGAGGATGGAAACGGTCAGTTTGAGATCGATTTCATGTACTCCGATGGCCTCACTATGGCGGATCGGTTCGTGTTTTTCCGACATTTGATACAGGAGTTGGCTCATAGGAAAGGTTACTTTGCGACGTTTATGCCTAAACCGTTCTCAGACCGCGCAGGCAGTGGTGCACACTACAATATGTCACTGGCGGATATTAAATCTGGCGAGAACCTATTCGAGACAGCAAGCGACCCACGAGGCTGCGGGATTACAGAGCTTGGTTACTGGTTTATTGGCGGCATACTTAAGCACTTACCTGCATTAGCCGCCGTTATTTCGCCCACTGTGAATAGCTATAAACGGCTGATTAAAACCGGCAGCATGTCGGGTTTTACCTGGGCGCCAGTGTTTGCCTGTTTTGGTAACAATAATCGGACAAATTCTGTTCGTGTGCCCTCGGGTGGCGGCAGAGTCGAGCTGCGAGCTGCTGATATCGCCAATAATCCTTACTTAGGAGGAGCTATGGTCTTAGCCGCGGGACTTGAAGGGGTCCGCGAGCAGATCGATCCCGGCGCGCCGCATACCGAGAATATGTACCTTAAGTCGGATGAGGAGCTTGCCCAGATGGGGGTTAGCTATCTTCCACGCACGCTAGGCGAGGCGGTCGACGCTTTTGAAGCAGACGATTTGGGTCGACAGGTGATGGGCGACCTGATGTTCAAGACTTTCGTCGACTTCAAACGTGGCGAGTGGAGTGAGTATTTGACCCATGTCAGTGACTGGGAAGTCGATCGTTACCT
>JAPKAJ010000261.1 GCA_028825345.1 Arenicellales bacterium
CCTGCCCCGTCCCCTCCCTCAAAACTGATGAACTTTCCCGTCAATTTCGTAGAAACAAAGCGTTGATGTTTTGCCTAGTTCCGAAACTGGCGCACGGCAGCATTATGTTCTTTAAGGGAATTGGAAAACTGGTGGGTACCATCACCTTTGGCGACAAAATACAGCTCCTGGGTTGTTAACGGCCTTACGGCAGCTTCCAGCGCAGCCCGGCCCGGCATGGAAATGGGTCCTGGCGTGAGCCCCGCCCTGGTATAGGTATTGTACGGGGTGTCCTGCTTTAGATGGCTACGTTTCAAGGGGCCTTTGAGGGAGTCGCCCAGGCCGTAAATGACTGTCGGGTCTGCCTGTAGGCGCATCTTTCGCTTAAGGCGATTGTGGAAAACCGCGCTGATCCGCGGCATCTCTGATGACCGCATAGCCTCCTTTTGAATAATGGACGCAAGGATCAGAGCCTGGTATGAGGTATCTAGAGTTATATCTGATGCCCGCAGCGCCCACACCTCCTTTAGGTTTCGTTCCATTTTGCGTGCGGCCCGGTCAAGAAGATCCAGATCCGACTCGCCCATGGCGAAAAAGTAGGTATCAGGGAAAAAAAGCCCCTCCGGTGAGTGTGCTGTCAAAGCCAGATTCTCACGAATTTGCCCGGGCGTAAGTGAGGCCAATTGTTGGGACAGCTTAGTTTGCTGTCTAAGTTTGCCAGTTAGATCCTGGTAGCTCCACCCCTCCAAGAGGGTGATCTTGTGCTGGTAAATATCCCCACGGCTAACTTTCCCAAGAATACGGGCCGGCGATTCGTGGGGCTCGATTTGATACTCCCCGGATTTCAGCGAATTAGCCGTCCCGCTTAAGATCGCCCACGCAACAACGGGCCATGCTTCACGCGCGAACTCCTGTTTGACCAATAAACCCGCAAACTCGTAAAGACCTGTGCCCGGCTCGACGATAAGGAATTGCCGGGGAGCATCGGACGGGGTTCGGACACTCTGATGAAGATAGAACAACAAAGCTCCTGCGCAACACAGGAAAACGCCAACGAAGACCGTTACAAGGGCCGGAAGTAGCCGCCGGAGTTGCGCTGTATCGACGGAGGGGCCCTGATTACTCAAAACGCTACCGCCGGAGACGATTTACTCAGAAAAAGCCGAGAACACAAGCGTTCCGTTGGTGCCACCAAAGCCGAAAGAGTTTGATATGGCAGTGCGGGTCGTGGTTTGGCGAGCCTCATTGGCAACATAATCCAAATCACAGTCCGGGTCCGGGTCGGTCAGATTGATAGTAGGTGGAAGCGCCTGATGATGAAGGCTAAGCACAGTAGATACCGCTTCGACGCCGCCAGCTGCGCCAAGCAGGTGGCCGATCATCGACTTATTAGAACTCACCCTCAGATCGGAAGCATGACTTCCAAAAGTCTTTTTCAGTGCTATGGTCTCGGCGAGGTCGCCAAGCGGCGTTGAGGTCCCGTGAGCATTGACATAATCAACGTCCTCTGGGTTAAGTTCTGCGTTCTTAAGTGCGTTTACCATGCACCTGGCGGCACCATCCCCGCCGGGGGCTGGCTGGGTCATGTGGTGCGCATCGCCGCTCATGCCAAAACCTACCAGTTCCGCGTATATCCGGGCCCTGCGGGCCCGTGCGTGCTCCAAAGACTCAAGAACAAGAATTCCCGCGCCTTCACCCATTACAAACCCGTCCCGTCCGCGGTCCCATGGACGGCTCGCTTGATCCGGTTCCTCGTTACGGCGGCTAAGGGCTTTTGCGGCGGCAAATCCGGCCAGCGAAGTTGGTGTAATTGCAGCTTCCGTGCCGCCCGCTACCATCAGATCCGCGTCGCCGAATGCCACCATCCGGCCGGCCTCTCCAATCGAATGCGTCCCGGTCGTGCAAGCTGTGACAATGGCGAGGTTTGGGCCCCGCAGGCCGAGCATTATCGAAAGATTGCCGGAGACCATGTTGATTATGCTGCTGGGGATATAAAAAGGAGAAACTCTTCGTGCGCCCTTAGACAGAAGCGTCTGAGTGGTATCCTCAATCGTCTTAAGCCCTCCAATCCCCGCACCAATCAAAACCCCGATCCGATCCAGGTCTATTGTGTCGAGGTCGACCCCACTGTCTTCGACCGCCTCAAGGCCGGCACATAGCCCAAGCTGAATAAACCGGTCCATCTTGCGCGCATCTTTGACGGACAGCCGTGTTTCCGGGTTAAACCCGGTGGCTTCACCGGCAATGGAAACGGGTAATTTTTCGGTGTCGAAATGGGTTACTGGGCCGATCCCATTACGCCCTGCCAGAAATGCGCTCCAGGTCTCGCCAGCGGTCAGGCCTACGGGTGAGATACACCCGATCCCAGTGACCACTACTCGACGGGCATTCAACATAACATCGGGCGATAAAACGACGCGGCCGTCTGGGGCAAGAGCATCAGACGGCCGTTTGCTTTGAATTTAAAAGGATGCTTGCAATCGTTCTTATCCGCTGGCATTAGCCTGGATGAACTGGACCGCCTGCTTTACCGTTGTGATCTTCTCAGCTTCGTCGTCAGGAATTTCGGCATCAAACTCTTCTTCGAGAGCCATAACTAACTCTACCGTATCAAGCGAGTCGGCACCGAGGTCATCGACAAAGGATGCGTCTGCCGTTACCTGGTCCTCGCCTACGCCGAGTTGCTCAACCACGATTTTTTTAACGCGTTCTTCAATACTGCTCATCGATTCACTAACCTCCTGGTTTTATATGCTAACGCCGTTTGATACCGGCTACGCGGGCTTTGAATGTTGTCGCCTGTAGTGCAGAGCGCGAATTAAACCGTATTCTCCCGGCCAAGTCCAATATTCCTGCTCTTTGGCCGCCAACGCTGCTGAGCTCTGCCAGGCCCCAAAAACTAGATTTTCTTAAACTAAAACAGTTAGATACACAATATTATTCAAGATGACATGTACATTCCACCGTTGACATGCAGAACTTGGCCTGTGATGTACGAAGCTGCATCGGAGGCCAGAAAACCGACTGCCTTAGCGACATCGCTGGGCTGGCCGAGCCGTCCCTGGGGTATCGCCTGTAATAAACGGCTTTTTTGTTCCTCGGTCAGTTCGGCAGTCATATCGGTCTGGATAAAGCCTGGGGCAACGGCATTGACGGTGATGCTTCGCGAGGCGACCTCAAGAGCCAAGGATTTAGTAAACCCGATAATCCCAGCCTTAGTCGCCGCATAGTTAGATTGACCGGCGTTTCCAGTTGCCCCAACTACAGATGAAATGTTAATTATACGGCCGTATCGTGCCTTGGTCATTCCTCTAAGACAACACTTTGAAACCGTAAACACAGATCTCAGATTAGCATCAATACACTCATCCCACTCGGCATCCTTCATCCGAAGCAGTAGGTTATCTCGCGTGATCCCAGCATTGTTAATCAGGATTGTGATTGCACCTAAGTCTCTGGTAACCCCTGCGACGACTTCGTGGACCATCTCAGGCTTAGTGACATCTAGAACCACACCGCGGCCTTTGCCTTTA
>JAPKAJ010000033.1 GCA_028825345.1 Arenicellales bacterium
GTAAAACGCTTTTCGAAGATCTGCCGCGATGCAGTCATTCAATGATTCCCCAAAATAATTCTGCACCATGGCAAACAACCCGCGAAGAATGCTAAGGGCAAGAATCATCCAAGCGGATAACCACAGCGCTGCTTCGATTTCCGTTACGCCCGCCGCCGTCCCTTGCAAAAGGCCTTGTGCGTTATCGACGGCCTTACCTAAATAGCGCGGGATAAAGAGTTGAAACCCGGACGACAACAGCGTCGCAAGCGTCACGACACCAACCCTCATCGGGTGTTTAAAAACCAGCCTGCAGATTCGCCCCAGGATATTCGGGTCTAACTTGCGGCCACTTTTGTATTGGTCAGAACGAGACAGATTGTTAGAAAGCAAATTGTGTACTCAATACTCTTCCGGCAAACGATACCCCCGCCCCCCCATCGACTCGAAAGGTAAACACCGGGTAACCCTGTTGGCACATCTGGAATCAACCACACGACTGCAACCGCTTGGGCAATCGAACCGACTCATCGCGCCACAGTTCGAAAAATCCCTGATAGTCGAGTTATTGGCGAGGGACTCATAGTGTAAACCAAGCGCTGAGAAACCTCGATGACCAAAGCTCTAGCAAGGCTCGCTATGCAACAACCTGCGCCGACACTGCCAATTGAAAAAGAACACGGGAAGTCTGCGACCGGAGTATTGGCTTCCTTAATGCTCACCTCGATAGAGGCATTGGTAAGTATGATTCATATTGCTGTACTCCACCGCCTGTCATTGGCCCGAACCTGATTCTCCCAAGAGCGCACTGTTTAACAAGTGGTCGTGCGTCAGATCAGATAAAGCCACGTAGTCCGGGGCGCTGCACTCATCCCCACCACTACCGGCACCACCGGTTGGACAAGACTGGCCTAAGCACCGCTAGATCCCACTTAGGTACCACCTTATTGGTTATATTGCCTGAGCTGTCGTTTAACCCAGGCACGGTGTCGTGTGGCTGTTGCGGGGTATAGGTGCTTGAAAACAGATACTATAAGGGCGCAAATTGTGTACTGTGGGCTCAAACGAGAAGAGCTGGGGGGCGATATTGCCATCAGGGAAAACAGCGTTAATGTAAGACAGGCAACACCTAAGATTCGGGTGATGCTGATGGTGCAAGACCCACCTTATGTTGATACTTTCACCCGCTGAGGCGCTATGAGTGACATCAATTACGATTTCAAAGGCCGTGTGGCTGTTGTCACTGGCGGTGCTAATGGCATTGGGGCCGAGATTGCCCGCCATTACGCCGCTGCCGGCGCGTCCTTAAGCATTTGGGACTTGGATACCCCTGGACAACTAGATGCTGGGCACAGATTTTGCCAGGTGGATGTGCGCGATTTAGAAAATGTGCAACACGCTTGTGCAAAAACACTCACGCAGTTTGGGCGGATAGATTTTCTCTCTCACAACGCGGGATTTGCAGGCTCAACGGTTCCGGTAACTCAATATGACCCGAATGAATGGGAACGAATTGTTGACGTCAACCTCACGGGCACCTTCCGAGTTTGCCAAACAATCGTGCCAGTTATGAAAGCACAAGACTTTGGACGTATCATCAATATGGCCTCGCTTGCCGGCAAAGAGGGCACGCCAAACGCATCTGCATACAGCGCCGCAAAGGCTGGTGTAATCGGTTTTACCAAATCACTTGCCAAAGAACTTGCGGAAACAAATATTCGGGTAAATTGCATGGCGCCTGCGGCAATAAAAACCGCAATTCTCGACCAGATGGCCCCTGACTTCGTGCAGGTGATGATTGATAAATCCCCTATGAAACGCCTTGGCACACCGCAAGAAGCCGCCCGCATGACGATGTGGCTGAGTTCGCAAGATTGCAGCTTTAATTCAGGTGCAGTTTTCGATCTTTCAGGCGGGCGGGCAACTTACTAGCTATCCGCCTAATTATCGTAAAACAAGCCTTTGAGCAATTGCTTACTGACATCTTTTTGAGCTTTTGCATTTTCATCACCTGATTCTTTGGCGATCGCCCGTTCAGACTTGCCGATGGCCTCCCTTTCGAGCTTCTTTCGAACCTTTTTGGTTTGGCCTTAATTAAGCACCGGTATTGGTGAGAAGATCGTCGATGCTTTTGGTGGCAAGCTCTAAAATTTGCAAAGCGCCTTTCACGCCCGGGTGGAGCTTCGGATTGCCTCAGGGCCGATGCCCTGAACCGAGCCGATGGTCAGTACGATGTGTTCTGTCCGGTCGGTCATGGTTGCTCCTCCAGTCGCTTGCGCAGTTCGGTTTTCAGCACCTTGCCATAATTGTTCTTGGGCAGTTCCGGCACGAAGACATAGGCCTTGGGCCGTTTGAAGCGGGCAATGTTCTCGGTGCACAGCTTGTCGAGTTGGTCGGGCGTGGCACTGCCGACAACAAAAGCCACGACCTCCTCACCCCAATCGGGATGCGCGCGGCCGACCACTGAGGCTTCATTAACCTTTGGATGGGTCAGCAGCACTTCTTCGACCTCGCGGGGATAGATGTTGGAGCCGCCCGAGATAATCATGTCCTTGGATCGATCCTGCAGCGTGACATAGCCGGCCACATCCATGAAGCCCATGTCACCGGTCATCAGCCAGCCGTCGATCAGCGTTTTGGCGGTCGCGTCGGGATTGTTCCAGTAGCCAGGCATCACAGTCTCGCCGCGAACCATGATCTCGCCATGCTCGCCCGGTGGCAGGCGCGAGCCATCGGGCGCGCCGATGCGAACCTCCACCGCTGACTGCGCGCGTCCGATGCTGGCCAGCCGGCTGCGCCAGTCGGGGTGTTTGCGGTCCGAGACGTCGGTACGCGGCAGAACAGTAATGGCCATCGGGCACTCGCCCTGACCATAGATCTGCACGAAGATGGGACCGAAATGGATCTCGGCCTCGATGATATCTGCCAGATACATTGGTCCGCCGCCATAGGCGACCGTGCGCAGGCCTTCGCCGGTGGCGCCGGCCTCTTTGGCGGCGTCGGTCATCCGCCGGATCATGGTCGGTGCGGCGAACATCTGTACCGCACCATGATGCCGGGCGAGGTCAAAAATCTCGGCCGGGTCGAAGCCGCCGCTGGTCGGGCAGACGTGGCGCGCACCGGCCAGCACATGCACCATGTTGTAGATTCCGGCACCGTGGCTCATCGGCGCGGCATAAAGGATCGCGTCGTCGGCGCGGACATGATCCACATCGGACTGATAGCAAAGCGACATAGTGACCAGCATCCGGTGTGTGATCATCACGCCCTTGGGACGACCGGTGGTGCCGGAGGTGTAGAACAGCCAGGCAAGATCGTCAGGCGCGCAGTGTATCGGCGCGGCGCGCGCAGCGGCGTGGGATTCAGCAAAGGCCGGGTTGTCGGTGTCGACCACCGGGCTGGTCACGCCAGCCTCGGTCAAGGCCCGGACCAGTTCCCCTGTGGCAAAGGTGAGGCGAGTGCCGGAGTTTTCGAGGATAAATCGTGCCTCGCGGCCGTGCAGCTTGGCGTTGATCGGAACGGCGGCGGCGCCTGCGTACCAGATGCCGTAAAGCACGATCAGGTAGTCCGGCACGTTTTTCATGAAAATCCCGACGCGATCGCCGGGCTGGATACCCTGGCTTTCGAGCCAGGCGGCAACCTGCCCAGCGCGGTGGTGAAACTGGCCATAGGTGGCGACCTGGTCTTGGCCCAGAAACAAAGCGGGTCGATCCGGATCATGCCGTGCCGTGCGCTCGAGCCAGGTGCCTAGATTCATACAAAGACCTCTTTGATGACGTTGGCATAGCTCGCAACACCCAAGCCCATGTTGGGTCCCAGTTCGGTCTTTGCGCCTGGGCGCTGCATGGCATCGGTCTGGCCCAAAGCCTGCCGCGCGATCAGGGTGTGCATCCACAGGCCGGTTGAGCCCAGCCAGCTCCCGGGTTTGGCGGCCATGGAGCTATCAAAGCAATCGCAGCGCCAGCGCTTTGAGTAAAGGCCCTTGGCGGCATATACCTCGAGTGCGCTATCAAGGCTCAGCACAGCAAGAAATTCCGCCAGATGTGCCACCACCTGGGGCAGGCGCTCATGCCAGCGAAGCCAGAGCTTTTTCTCCCAGCGCAGGTTGTCGATGTAACAGAGTTTGGTGAGCCGGGGATTTTTCATTAATCAGCAATGCCTATTACCGCTGGTCGAAGGAATTTCTAAAGACAGGTAAAAAACGTTTATCTGCTGATACAGCCCGGGAAGCCATCTATCGTCCAGCAAATCAGGGTTTCGATACCAATCAGCATAATAGATGTGTAACATAACTTATACAGGTTGGACACCTGTGGTAATAATTAATCTAACAACAACAGGAGGATACAGGTATGGCCGATGCTAATTATTTTGTAATTACCGTGGCGAAATGTGATCCCACTTATGTGCCAACTGCGATGGAGCAGATCGGAAGTGTCATTGATGATCTTAAATCCAAAGCCGGCGCACTTGTTGTTCGGGCAGGCATCATCACCACCGGAGAACAAGCCGGCTCACTGGGTTTGTTCCAGGCCTACGAAGGAATGGATGGATTTGAAAAAGCACTGGACGTGTATGCAGCATCTTCGGATTATGGGGCGATGATGGCCAGTGGCAAAGTCAGCGTGGTCATGCGAAACCTGGTTAAGATGCATGCCGTGCCCTTTGACCAAAATGTCGCCGAAACCCCGAAGTTCATTGTGCTCACGCGAGCTGCTGCCCCCGCTACCATGATCGACACTGTCACTCAGCTGGCACCGATTTTTGCGGAGTGCGGTGCACTGACGCTGCGCTACGGAACGCTGGTGACCGGCAGTAATGCGGGCAACCGGTTACTCGGCGTGACCTATCCATCGATGACGGCGATCGAGAAAACCTACGACGCACTGGCCGCCGATGCGACCTATCAGTCAGCACTTTCGAGTTTCAATGTCAATCTGCGGGTAATTGTGCGGGTTCTGATGTAGCCGTTGTATCAGAGCTTGTTACTAAAACGATAAACAAAAAACTGAAGCGGTGTAGCCGGCCACCGGTTGCACCGCATTTTCTTTTTCAACCAAAACGCACCTAGGTTGTAGCCATGTACTCAAACGGCGCCGATGCGATGCCTTGAATCAGAAAGCTACATCAGAACAGGTAACGCTGTGCGACGTGGATTCAAATACAATACAAAAGGACGAAGTCAAATAGCTATCAGGGGTAACAGCACTGGTGTGAAACAGACAACGGCAAGGTTTTGGGGTTACTGATGGCGCAAGGTGTGGCATCTGCTAAAAGCAAATGGCTATTCCTTATCCCTTTGCGCTCAAATACCCTCGTTGAGTTTTCGAGGCCCTGTTGTGGTAAATGTCATTTAACCCTTTAAAGACTACACATCCGGGAACTTACAAGTTCCATATACAAGCATTAAATTTTACATATTGAAAATTTTTCGCGAACCCTTCATCGCCTGTCCAAAGGATACATCGGCACGAAAGAGGACTTCAAAATGACATCACCCGTTTCCTTGACTATTGCAGGCGATATCGCTGTGATCGAGGTTTCACACCCGCCTGTGAATGCCCTTTCGCAAGTAGTGCGCGCCGGACTGGCAGACTGTGTGTCGCGAGCAGCCGAGACAGAAGATGTTCAGGCCATCGTCATCTATGGCGCTGGGCGAACATTTATCGCTGGCGCTGACATTCGTGAATTTGGCAAACCTGCGCTGGAACCCTACCTGCCCGAAGTGATCAACAAGATTGAGGCCACGGCGAAACCCGTTGTCATTGCCTTGCACGGAACTGCGCTTGGCGGCGGGCTTGAAGTGGCTCTGGGCGGTCACTATCGGGTCGCTCTATCGAGTGCGAGGTTTGGCCTTCCCGAAGTCACCCTTGGTTTGTTGCCCGGCGCCGGAGGAACACAACGCCTGCCAAGGCTGGCTCCTGTAGATAAAGCACTTGCGATGATCACAACAGGCCGCCAGATCGATGCGAAACAAGCACTGGAACTGGGGATCATCGACAGGGTCGCCGATGGTGATGATGTGCGCACGGCGGGCATCGATTTTGCCAGGGAAGTGATCGCCCAGGGAAAGGGCGTACGCCCGACGAGCGCGCTTGCGTGTCATGCGGCCGATGCACAAGTGTTTGATGCGGCACGGGCCAAGCTCGCGCAATCGGCCCGTGGCCAAATCGCGCCGCAGAAATGTGTCGACGCCATTCAGGGGGCGGTGACACTGCCCTTTGCAAAAGGGCTTGCGCAGGAACGCGCATTGTTTCAGGATTTAATGCGCTCGGATCAACGCGTGGCCCTGATCCACGCGTTCTTCTCCGAACGTCAGGTCGGCAAACTTCCCCAAATCCAGGGCGTGAGGGCGCGGGAACTCGCCACGGTCGGGGTCGTTGGTGGCGGCACGATGGGCGCGGGCATAGCGGTCAGCGCCTTGCTGGCGGGTCTGCGTGTAACGCTCGCCGAGCGCGATGAAGATGCCCTCGAGCGCGCAGGTACGACTGTCTCGAAACTGCTGATGGGGTCTGTCAAACGCAACAAACTGAGCCAGGACCAATACGATGCCATCATGGCCAGTGGCTTCAAGAGCACAACGGACTATGCTGATTTTACCAATGCCGATGTTGTTATTGAGGCGGTGTTCGAGAACATGGAGGTTAAAAAGGAAGTCTTCGCCAGGCTGGATGCGATATGCAAGCCCGGCGCGATCCTGGCGTCCAACACTTCTTATCTGGACGTCAATGCAATCGCAGCCATGACATCGCGGCCCGAAGATGTGATCGGGCTGCACTTTTTCTCGCCCGCCCATGTGATGAAACTGTTGGAGGTCGTGGTCGCCGACAAGACCTCGCCCGAGGTCGTTGCCACGGGATTTGCTCTGGCAAAGGTTCTGCGCAAGGTTGCGGTGCGTTCAGGTGTTTGCGACGGGTTTATCGGTAATCGGATCCTGTCCTATTACCGCAAGGCGCTTGATGGCGCGGTGATGGCCGGCGCCAGCCCCTTCGATGTCGATCGCGCCCTGGTGAATTTTGGCCTGGCCATGGGGCCTTTTGCTGTTGGGGATCTGGCCGGGCTCGACATCGGCTGGGCAACGCGCAAACGCCTGGCCCCCACGCGCGATCCGCGTGAAGCCTATGCCGAGTTCTCGGATCGCCTGTGCGAGATGGGTCGGTTTGGGCGCAAAACGGGCCGGGGTTTTTACATCTACGAAGATGGGAAATCCGCACCTGATCCGCAAGTGGATGAAATCATTGTCGCAGAACGCGCCGCTAAAAAAATCGATGCCCGGACGATTTCTGATCAGGAGATCGTCGACCGCTATATGGCGGCGATGGTAAACGAGGCCGCGCGCGTGGTGGAAGAAGGCATTGCCCTGCGCCCGCTGGATGTCGACGTGGTCTTTTTGAACGGTTATGGATATCCGCGCTGGCGTGGCGGGCCGATGCACTATGCAGATACCGTGGGCCTGGACAAAATTCTGAACGATATCAAGGCATTTGCCGCAGAGGACGATTTTCTCTGGAAACCCGCGCCGCTGTTGCAGCGGCTGGTGGCAAAGGGTGAAACCTTTGCCAGCCTGAACCCATAAGAGTGAACCCATAAGGACCAAACACATGAAACAAGCCGTCATCGTCTCAACCGCACGCACAGGGCTGGCCAAGTCTTATCGCGGCGCCTTCAACGAAACCCACGGGGCCACGATGGCCGGTCATGTGATCGAGCATGCTGTCGCGCGTGCCGGGATCACCCCGGACCTGTTGGAGGACGCCTTTCTCGGTTGTGGCTATCCCGAGGGCTGGACTGGCAGTAACATCGCCCGCCAGGCGGTGATCCGGGCCGGATTGCCTGTCAGCGTGGCGGCAACCACGGTGAATCGGTTCTGCTCGTCCGGTCTGCAGGCGGTAGCGATGGCCTCGCACGCGATTGTGCAGGAAGGCGCGCCGGCGGCGATTGCCGGAGGGGTCGAGAGCATCAGTCAGATGCCTCCCAGCCGCCCGCCGCAGGCGCAGGAAAGCTGGATTGTCCAGAACAAACCGGACATCTATCTTCCGATGATCCGGACCGCCGATATCGTCGCCAAACGCTACGATGTCAGCCGCGAGGCGCAGGACGAGCTGTCGCTACAGAGCCAGAAGCGCACCGCCGCCGCGCAGTCCGCCGGAAAGCTGGATGATGAAATCGTGCCGATTACCGTAACCCAGGCTTTCAAGGATAAGGAAACCGGCGAGGTGACTCGCAAGGAGGTCACCTTTGGTATGGACGACTGCAACCGTCCCAACACAACGCTTGAGGCGCTCGCAGGCCTGGCCCCGGTGCAGGGCGATGGGTACTTCGTGACGGCCGGAAACGCCTCGCAATTGTCAGATGGCGCGGCGGCCCTGGTGGTGATGGATGCCGATGTGGCCGCACGCGAAGGGATCGAACCGCTGGGCGCTTTCAAGGGCTTTGTCGCCGCCGGTTGCGAGCCCGACGAAATGGGCATTGGCCCAGTCTTTGCCGTCCCACGCCTGCTGGAGCGTCACGGACTGAAGGTCAACGACATCGATCTATGGGAGCTGAACGAAGCCTTTGCCAGCCAGGCCCTTTATTGCCGGGATCACCTGAAGATCGACCCTGATGTCTGCAACGTCAACGGCGGCTCCATCGCGATCGGCCACCCCTTTGGCATGACCGGTGCCCGAATGACCGGACACCTTCTGATAGAAGGTAGACGTCGCGGCGCCAAGTTGGGTGTGGTGACGATGTGTATCGGTGGCGGTATGGGTGCTGCTGGTTTGTTCGAGATTTTCTGAAGGGCCCTGAGCGTGGATTTAAGCTATACCCAGGAACAGCAAGAATTCCGCAAAGAAGTACGCGGATTTCTGGCAGAAAATCTGCCGTCTCGTATCAGCGAGAAGGTGCGCCTGGGCAAGCGCCTGGTCAAGGGCGATACGCAAGAATGGAGCGCCATGCTGAACGCGCGTGGCTGGCTGGCGGCCAACTGGCCCAAACAATATGGCGGCGCAGAATGGGATGCCGTGCAGCGCCAGATTTTTGAAGAAGAGACGTGTCTGGCTCACGCACCGCGTCTGGTACCTTTTGGCCTGACGATGCTGGCGCCGGTTCTACTGGCCTTTGGCACTGAGGAGCAACGCCAGCGCTTTCTGCCGCGCATCCTGAGCGGCGTGGATTGGTGGTGCCAGGGGTATTCCGAGCCGGGGGCCGGGTCAGACCTTGCCGCCCTGAAAACCACCGCGGTGCCAGATGGCGATCATTATGTGGTCAACGGCCAGAAGGCCTGGACGACGCTGGGTCAGCACGCAAACTGGATCTTCTGCCTTGTGCGCACCAGTGCCGATGTGAAGAAACAGTCGGGCATTTCCTTCTTGCTGATCGATATGGAAACGCCCGGCGTCACCGTGCGACCCATAGTACTGATCGATGGCCAGGCAGAGGTGAACGAGATTTTCTTCGACAACGTGCGTGTGCCGGTCGAAAACCTGGTCGGCGAACAAGACAAGGGCTGGACCTATGCCAAATATCTGCTGACCCACGAGCGCACCAACATTGCCGGCGTGGGATTTTCGGATGCGGCACTGGCCACGCTCAAACATGTCGCCGCGCATACCATGGCCGGGGGCAGGCCGCTGGACCGAAACCCGCATTTTGCAGCCCGGATGGCGCAGGTGGAAATCGACCTGATGGCGATGCGCACAACCAACCTGCGGGTGGTGAGTGCTGCCGCCAAAGGACAAGCGCCGGGGGCCGAAAGCTCAATGCTCAAGATCAAGGGCACGATCTTGCGCCAGGAGTTGACGTCGCTGTTGCGCCGCGCGGCAGGCCCTGATGCGATGCCCTATCTGCCCGAGTTCCTGGACGGTCGCGATAACACCGGCCCATTTGGGCCAGAGCACGCACCTTCAGCCGCGCCGACTTATTTCAACATGCGTAAATTGTCGATCTTCGGCGGCGCGAATGAAATTCAGCGCACGATCATTGCCAAAGCAATCCTCGAGCTGTGAAAGGCACGTAGGCATGGATTTCAACCTGACAGAAGAACGGGCCATGTTACGCGACATGCTGCAGCGGTTTCTTGGCGAGCGCTATGACCATGAGGCGCGCCGCAAGTTGATCGCCTCGGGTGTGGCCTATGATGCAGATATCCTGACCGAACTGGCCAAGCTCGGCATCCTCGGTGCGATGTTCAGCGAAGATGACGGCGGCTTTGGCGGCACGGGGTTTGACCTGCTGGTCGTCTTTGAAGAGTTGGGGCGCGCAGGCACGATCGAACCTGTAGTGGGTTCGGCTGTTCTGGCCGGGGGTTTGCTGGCTGAGCTCGGCAACGCATCACAAAAAGCCCTGATCGGACAGGTGATCGGTGGCGTAACTGTTCTGGCGCTGGCCCATGGTGAGCCGCAATCGCGATATGACCTCAGCCATGTCCACACCACCGCACAGGCAGATGGCGGTCAGATTGTCCTCAATGGCACCAAGACCCATGTGATCAACGGGGCTCAGGCCGAAACATTGGTGGTGTCTGCACGCGAAAACGGCGCAAAGGATGATGAGGTGGGGATTTCCTTGTTCCTTGTGCCACTTGCCTTTGAAGGCGTGACCTGTATCGACCATTGTAATGTTGACGACACCTCGGGTGCGCGAATAGTCTTTGACAATGTGCGCCTTGCCGAAAGCGACCGGCTGGGAAAGGCAGGCAATGCATTTGCTGCGCTCGAGACGGCAACCGCCCGCGCAACCCTGGCGGTTTGCGCCGAAGCGGTCGGGGCCATGGAGGCGGCCAAGGTGCTGACTGTGCAGTACCTGAAGGAACGCAAGCAGTTTGGTGTGCCGATCGGAAAATTCCAGGCGCTGCAGCATCGCATGGTGGATGTTCTGATCGAGATCGAACAGGCGCGGTCTGCGGTGGTCAATCTCGCCGGGAACCTTGAGGCCGAGCGCAACATTCGCGAGCGTCATGTCAGCGCAACAAAGAACCTGATCGGACGGGTCGGCGCTCTGGTGGTCGAAGAAAGCATCCAGATGCATGGCGGCATCGGCATGACGGATGAATATGCGCTTTCGCACTTTGCCCGACGCCTGACGATGATCGATCACCTTTTTGGAGATGTAGATCATCACCTGGAACGTTTCATCGCGCTCAGCGCGGCCTGATCCATGGGCGAGGCAATGCATCGGACCGAGCCGCTGGCGTTGTCGCGCCTGCTGGGCTTTCGCGTAGAGGTCTACCCCGAACGCAAGCAGGCACATTGTGTGCTGGACGCCTCCGAAGTACATGTAAACCGCAGTGGCGTGGTGCATGGCGGTATATCGGCAACGTTGCTGGATACGGCCAGCGGCGTCACTGCAAGCCTGACGGTGGATGACAGCGGGCTCGCCTCGTTTACCACCGTTTCGCTGAACATCAACTATATAGCCACTGCGCGCCCCGGTATGTTACGCGCCGAGGGTCGCCTTACCGGCGGCGGACGGGTGTTGACCTTTGTTGAAGGCACGTTGACTGATTCCGAGGGCCGATTGATCGCTACCTCCACCGGTGTCTTTAAACGTTTGCGTCAGAGGCAGGGGGAAACATTATGAGTAAGCGCTTTAGACACGCGCGAAATCGATACCGCATTGTGCAGGCAGTCGCTGCGCAATACCGTCCGCTCGTTACGTAGTGAAACGACCGATCTGGTGCTTCTGGAGTTGGAGAGCCCAGATATCGACATTCAGGTGCTGATCAAAACACCCTTTGGTGCAGTTGGAGCGCACAGTTGGGGCGCAACGCCTGCGCAACGGGTGACATCACACACGGGGTCCTGACGGCCGGGCACGCGTTTGGTTTTGTCTACAAGGCTCGGCCCATGACCGAGATCATTGCGCGTGTCGAAGCTAGTCAGCATTTGGTACTTTACCGTCTGGATGACGCTCTCTGACAACCTTGGAAGGGATAATGATGCAAACCCGGATACATGATTTTCTCAGCGAAGCGGTCACAACCAAAGGTGCAGAACAGGCCCTGATCGATTTTACAGATCGCACGTATAGCTGGGACGATCTGCAAGCCGCGGTCGATGACGCCGAAGCTGAGTTGAAAGAGGTTGGGCTACGCCCCGGTGACCGTGTCGTGCTGGTCTTCGAAAACTGTATCTCAGTCGCGGCTTTTATTTTTGCCGCAAGTCGCATGGACGCCATTGTCGTAGTCGTGAATGCGCGGCTGACCGGGGCGGAGTTGGAAAGGGTAATTGCCCATAGTGATCCAAGCATTGTTGTTTTTTGCACACAAGCCTCTGACACGGCTCAGGCGCATGGTGTCGAATGTAGTGCAACCAAGGTGTACGGCGCCTTTGTAGAGGTGGCGATATTTAAACGCGCGAGCAGCACGCCTGAACCGGTTTTTTCCGCACCGTCCGAACAGGTTGCAATCCTGCTTTACACCTCGGGTACGACTGGGGCGCCAAAGGCGGCAATGCTGACCCATGGAAACCTGATCGCGGCGGCCCATGCCTCGGCCAAGGTGCGGGACATGGTGGCTACCGATATGTGTTACCTGGCGTTGCCACTGTCGCATATTTTCGGTCTGGTCACCTTTCTCGCGGTGTGTTCGGTCAAAGCGGCGATGCGCCTGGAGGCCAAATTCTCTGTCGCTCGGTTGTATGACGCTTTACAAAGTAATGTGACCCATCTGCCGGCGGTACCGCAGATGCACGCGCATCTGTTTCACTATGTGCGCGAACAAAACAAACCCGCCTGCAACCGCGGCGTGCTGCGCTACGTCTCCTCTGGCGGCGCGCCGCTGGATCCCGTCTGGAAACGTGAAGCCGAGGCTTTTTATGGCTTGGCTCTACAAAACGGCTATGGCCTCACCGAATCAGCGGCCGGTGTTTGTCTGACAGTCAACAAGTTGGGCGACCCGGACATTAGCGCTGGCCGGCCGATGCAAGGATGCGTTCTGAAACTCGATATGCGCGCTGCAGGGGCAGAGCCAGACAAGGGAATAGGCGAGATCCTCGTTGGTGGTCCTCAGGTGATGAAGGGGTATTTCCGGGACGCTGACGAGAGCGCAAAAGTTCTGACGGATGATGGCTTTTTTCGCACCGGCGACCTGGGGCGTCGTGACGAAGAAGGAAGGTTGCATATCGTAGGTCGTTCGAAAGAGCTGATCATCCGATCAGGCTTTAACGTTTATCCGGTTGAGGTTGAGGCCGCGCTGACAGATCACCCCGAAGTTATTGTTGCCGGGGTTGTCGGGCGTGCAGTAAGCGGGAACGAAGAGGTGTTGGGTTTTGTCAAGATTGCCCCTGGCTGCACTTTGACCGAGGCCGATCTAAAAGCCTTTGTGCACGACAAGCTTGCTCCCTACAAGCGTCCGTCGCGAATCATTCTGGCGCCAGATCTGCCTGCAGCGCCCACTGGCAAGATCCTGAAATCTAAATTAATCGACTTTTTCTCCCAAGACCTGGGTAACCCGCAGGAATCTTAAACTGGGGGCAGAATCTAACCGGCGTAAAACAGCCATTTGGCGTTGTATTAACTGTTGTCGCAGAATCATGTTCGACATGGTTGGTTAATGCCCGCTGTGATCGGGCTGTGACAAGGGCGCTCCTACCCGCCACGGCGAGCCAGCTGTTTGTGGCTGTCACTTTTGCGAGCAGCGCAGGGTATCGTGTGATTGTCGGGTGGATTGGGTGCTTGCAAAAGAGCAACAGCACAGGTGACGCTGCGCAACGCGGATTTAATACAGAAAAAAAGCGAAGTGGCTATTAGAGATAACAGCCGCGATGAGCAACAGGCAACGCCATGATTTTAGCCCTGCTGATGCGCAAGGCGCCGCAGCTGGTAAAAGCAGATTGGGATTCTTAATCAGGCCATCAT
>JAPKAJ010000034.1 GCA_028825345.1 Arenicellales bacterium
CTGACCGTGGTGTTCTGGCTTCGGGAAAGCGTGCTGATTTTGCCGTATTTGAGGTTGAATCCCTCGCACAACTTTGTTATCCGGTAGGCACAAGAGAACCGTCAATGGTGGTACAGGCAGGTAACCTGGTTTCAAAAAATCCAAAACCCTGAACCGACCAATGTCCGGCTGCTGACATGATCTGGTCTCATCAGGGTTAACCAGGAGGTTTCGAGGAACTTATGAGTTGTGCAACTGATGCTATTGTTATCGGCGCTGGCGCGGCAGGCCTTGCTGCTGCCCGGGCGCTTGGCCAAGCGGGTCTTCAAGTTGTTGTGCTAGAGGCCGATAGCCATATTGGCGGTCGAGCCTATACTGAGATCATGCCCGATGGTTCGGCCTTTGATCTTGGATGTCACTGGATGCATTCGGCCAGTCTTAATCCTTTTGTGCAAACGGCAGACGCGTTGGGGGTGCGTTACGAGCGCCGGGACGGTTACGGACGTTGTGGATATTTCCGTGATGGTGAGTGGTTGGACGACCAAGAGATTGCGACCGGCCAACGGGCGATGAAGCGCCGTGAAGAGGCTATGGCAATAGCGTGGGAACAAGGCCGCGACCAGTCAGTTTTGGAGACGGTTGAGCGAGAGGGTCCCTGGACGGAAGCTCTCGATTATTATGATGCTCTGGATACTTCCTCAGATGTAGACCAGATCTCAATTGGCGATATAGTCAATTATAACGACACAGAAGAGAACTGGCCGGTAGTTGATGGCTACGGTACCCTGGTTGCCCGTTGGGCTGCCGACGTGCCTGTACAGTTGAACACCGTGGCGACCACTATTCGTTGGGGTAACTCTGGTGTAAGTGTAGAAACCCGACGGGGAACGCTGCACGCGAAGTGCGCAGTGATTGCAGTGTCCACTGGCGTGCTGGGGTCTGGTGATATTCGGTTCTTGCCGGAGTTGCCCGCGGAAAAAGGACAGGCCATAGAGGCCCTGCCTTTGGGAAACTATAATCGGATCCGCCTTGTTGTTGATCGACACCTTTTTGCCGACGATGTGCCTGAGCGTATTGTGACAGAGCAGTCCGGTAATCCACCTATGCAGTTGAGTGTTCGGCCATATGGGTTTGATTGTGTCATTGGCATTGTGGCCGGCCGATATGCGGACTGGCTCGAGAGGGCGGGCCCGGGTGCGGGGCGCGAGGCCGTGACCAGAGCCTTGTGTGAGACTTTCGGTGAAAATATGCGCAACCAAATCAGGTCCGATCGTCAATCTGCCTGGCGCGGTAACGCCTTTGTCCGCGGGGCTTACTCAACAAGTGCCCCGGGTCAGTTTCACCAACGTGTGGTTCTTTCGCAGGCAATACAGAACAAGTTGTTTTTTTGTGGTGAGGCAACGTCAACTGATCATTTTTGTACCTGTCACGGGGCTCGAATGACCGGAGAGCGGGTGGCCCAAGAGATTCAGTCTGCCATTGGCGTCAAAAGCTAGTTGCAACGGCTTATGCAACACGACCTGATTGGCAAGAGCGAATGCATGTAGGTAACTGGGTCCGTGTTCTGCGGCCTGCCCGCAAGATTCCGCTCACTTTTTGGAGTGCCGACGCCCCATTAACTTTTCGACCTCGATGGCAAACTTTGAGTGCATTGCTCGCAGGACTATGGTTGTTCGGCACAGGAGAAGCGATGTTTATTGCCGCAGGTCTTGGGGTTAGTCCGTGGACGGTGCTGGCGCAGGGGGTTTCTGTACAAACAGGCTGGACTGTGGGCTTTTCTACTTTTGCAGTCAGCGTAGCAGTACTGTTGTTGTGGATACCCCTAAAAGAGATTCCCGGTTTTGGAACACTGTCAAACGTAGTATTGATCGCAATATCTATCGACGTTATGACGCCTTTGTTGATGGGACCTGAGACCAATATGATCCGATGCCTACAGATGATAGCCGGGGTGGCTCTGGTGGGTGCAGGAAGCGGACTGTATCTGACGGCGAATCTTGGGCCTGGCCCCCGGGATGGCCTGATGACGGGCGTACAACGATTAACCGGGCGGTCGATAGGCGCCGTCCGGGCAGGACTGGAATTGACGGTGCTGTGTGCCGGCTGGATGCTGGGTGGGACGGTCGGCTTGGGAACGGTTATCTTTGCAGTCGGTGTGGGGTATGCGGTGGCTGTATCACTATCTGTTGTGAGGCTATTCAGCCCTGATTTGAAGAATCAAAATACGCTCGACAGCAACTGACGAACGCGCTTGCCCGGTGCGTTTGTCTCAACCCCAGCGGTTGCGCCAGCACAATCGAAAGCGGTGATACCTTGTCTTTAATCGGCAGACATTTGACCTCGCCGCCATCATAGGTCTGGTGTGAGGCCGGTTGCAGGTTAAGGATGCTATAGCCTTCACCGCTGGCGACGAGCCCTCGTACCAGTTCGAAAGATCGGCTGCGATGACGTACCTTTGGCTCGAACCCGACTTTCTGAAAGAACCCTAAGAAGTAGTCTCGACTGTGCGGCAGGTCGAGCAGGATAAAAGGCTCTTTGCGCAGGGCGCGTAGTGAAACGCTAGCCTGATCTGCCAGGCGATGTCCGGCAGGGAGGAGTACATGGGGCTCGACCTGGGCTAGGGTGTCACATTCCAGATCCCGGTCGAGATCGATGTCATATAACAAGGCCATTTCTATCTGGCCGTTACGCAGCAAAGTCTGCAGTTCATCCAGAGGCCCTTCAGTAATCTGGATCTGTAGTCCCGGGTGTTGCTGCCGCGCCAGCACCAGTAATCCGGGCAGGAAGAATGGAGACAATGTCCAAAAGCAGCCGGCTTCGAGGACGCCCTGGACCGATTCACCGAGGGCTCGACCAGCTGCCGTGACCTCTTCGGCGTGAGCCAGCAGTGAGCGGGCCTGGGCCAGAAAAGTGTTTCCTGCCGGGGTGAGCGATACCCCTCGTGCATGATGACGAATCAGCAGTTGCAAGCCTAGCGTCTCTTCCAGTTGAGCAATCGAGGTCGATAGGGCCGGTTGCGAGAGAAAAAGTGCGCGCGCTGCCCGTGAGATGTTCTGATGCTCAGCAACACAGACCTGGTGAAGGAGTTGACGCAGTGAATATTTCATAGAAAAAACTGATTCAATTTATAATTAAATCATATTTTACAATCATCTGCGAACAGTGATGATGTCGGTTTGAGATGCTATCGGCCCAGTGCCTGGGTAGTTGTCCGGATGGAAAACAGTTAATAAAAAGGGGTATGCAATGATCAGAACAGGGAACGAGTATCGCGAGTCGATTCGAGATGGCCGCGAGGTATTCATGAATGGGGAAAAAGTAGCTGATGTCACTCGGCATCCCATGTTTAAACCGCTGGTGGATATCCGCGCGCGGGTATATGACATGCAACACGAGGCGGCAACCCGTTCGGTTATGACCTATCAGGATGATTCGGGCGAAGCATTCTCTGTTGGACTGAAGCTGCCTTATACGCCGGCTGACTGGCAGGACAAACGCGTCTCGACTGATGCAGTGTTTGATGACATCGGTGGGGTGGTGACCCGGGTGGGCGATGAAACCGTCGGTGAGATGTGGTCGTTGTATGATGGCCAGGATGTGTTGAATCAGGTTGATGCTCAGTTCTCAAAAAATATTGCCAATCACATTGATCGTGTAATCCAGCAGGATCCATTCCACGTGTCAGCCAACACGGATCCAAAGGGCGATCGCTCCAAGGCGCCCCAGGATCAGGATCCTGACATGCTGTTGCACGTGGTGAAAGAGACCGATGCGGGCATCGTGGTACGCGGCGCCAAGTTCGAGACAGCGGCGCCATATGCCAACCAGGCCTTTACCAAGCCCACAATTGCAAACTGGGGTAACGAGGCTTACTCGGATTACGCCGTTGGTTTTATTTGCGACCTCGGCTCTCCTGGTATCCGCATGATTTGTCGTGCTGGCTTCACAGGCCGGGCCCCGATTGAAGATTACCCGTTGTCTAATCGCTTTGACGAGATAGACGCATTAGTGATCTTCGATAATGTGCTGATCCCGTGGGAGAATATTCTTTTTTATCGACATACAAAAGCCGCTGTCTTTATTCGTGCGACCTTGCATCGTTATTCGGCTTTTGCGTTTGTCCAGCGAATCTTGAAGTATGCCGACATGATGATCGGTGCAGCGCTGTTCAATGTTCGTCAGACCGGGCTGGATAAGCAGCAGGCGGTACAGGAAAAATTGGCACAACTGGCTGTTTACCGTGAGGGTATCAACGCACACCTGACAGCCGCCATAGCGTTGGCTGAGAAAAGCCCTAATGGTTTGTTAATGCCCAACCAGTCGCTGCTTTTTACTGGCCGGGTGCACGCCTGCTCGAACCTGCCCGCGATGATGCATCTTGCACGGGAACTGTGCGGCGGCCAAATCTGCGTGACCCCGGATTTTGCCTGCTTTGCAGACCAGGAGACCGGCCCATGGCTGAATAAGTTTTACTCGATTAATGACGATTGGCAGGCTGAGGATCGGCGCAAACTTCTAGCCTTTGCCCGGGACCTTCTGAATTCCGATTACGCCGGGCACCGCCTGACTTTTCAGTTGTTTGCACAGTCCCCGCCTTTTGCTCATCTTGCTGCGGTTTATCGTAATTTTGACTGGGAAGATTCACTCGATTTTGTTAGGCGATCGGCCAATTTGTCTGATAGGGTAGCGCCAGCGAAGAAAAGCGACACGGCTTGATCGGAATCGCCGAAAATAGTTCCCGGCGCCCCAAGTGCCCAAACAAAGGAGGAGAGATAAGGCATGGTTCATCAACGGATTCGGTCGTTTAATACACGCGAGACTTACCCGGAGCAAGAACTTGATAACGACCTGTGTCAGGCGGTGGTTGCGCGCGGTACGTCGGTATTTTTGCGGGGTCAGGTGGCTCAGGATCTTGATACCCGTGAGTCCTTGCATTCGGGTGATCCGGGTGCGCAAACAGCAAAAGCGATGGAGAATATCCAGATGCTGCTACACGAATCTGGCAGTCAACTCGATCATATCTGTCGCATCGTGGTCTATCTGACTGATATACGCTACCGTGACGCCGTCTATCAGGAAATGGGTAAATGGCTTAAGGGCGTGTATCCTTGTTCAACGGGATTAGTAGTGCCCGCGCTCGCTCGTCCCGAATGGCTGGTCGAAATCGAAGCAACGGCCGTTATCCCAGATAGCCCTGCCTGATATGCTGAGCGAACCCGATAAAGCGCAGTTCGATCGCGATGGGTATCTGATGGTTCCCGCTCTGGTATCTGATGGCGTGCGTGAGTCGCTTTTAAAAGAGATCGACTTGTGGGTAGCCGAGAGTCGAAATCACAGCGCTAACTACGGGTTTGACACGCCCAATGGCAAGGCACGTTTTGATCTGGAGCAGGGGCATAGTGCTGCTGAGCCACGGTTGCGCCGGGTTGCCAACCCTGTCGATATTTCCCAGCCTTACCAGGCGCTGCTGTTTGAAGGCATGGTACCCGAGGTTGTTGCGGATTTGATTGGCCCGGATGTCTTTTTTCATCATTGCAAGCTGAACAATAAATTCCCAGGCATGACAGCCCGTGTGGAGTACCATGCAGATCATCCCTTTGATCCGCACACCAACGATGATGGTGTTACGGTGTTGCTTCTGTTAGATGATATGGATGATGACAACGGATGCATGCGCGTGGTTCCAGGATCACACCAGGAGCGCTACACCCATTTTCGCGATGACAAGTTTATTGGTTCTACCGATCCAGATCTTTTTGACAGCTTTGATCAGCGTGCCGACAGCATCATTGGTAAAGCTGGAGATGTATGCCTGATGGATATCTGGACACTGCATGGCGGTGGGCCAAATTTATCTCAAAATCGTTCCCGGCGGATGTTGATCGCAGATTATCGTGCGGCTGATGCTTTTGCTCTTGCCCCACCTATCGTTCCATCCAGGTTTTATCACAAGATTGTCGCCGGCAAGGCGACCCACGTGGCACGGCTACGTGAGGGCACTATGGAAATTCTTGAACATTACTCGGATGACTCCTTTTTCGGGCTGCAGGGTCAGCAGACAGCGGGCGAGGCGCAATCATCATGACTTTCTCTATTACTGGCGCCTGCCAGCGTACCGCTATGGCTGGAGTGGCGATTACTACCTCGAGTATCAGCGTAGGCAGTCGCTGTCCCTGGGCGAGAGCAGGAGCAGGCGCAGTAGCGACACAGAATATCACCGACCCTGCCATCGGTAACCAGGTGCTTGATTTGATGGAGACGGGCATGGACGCAGCGTCAGCTGTGGCCAAGGTGATGGATCAAAGACCTCATGCGCAATATCGCCAAGTCACAGCTGTTGATCTGCGAGGCAATATCGCACATCAGACCGGAGATCAGATTCTGGGGACGAACGCCGTTTCACAAGGCGCTTATTGTGTTGCCGCAGGAAATTTGTTGTCCTCAACCGAGGTGCCGGGTGCGATGACCCGGGTATTTGGCGATCACGCCGATCTGCATCTCGCTGAACGCCTGCTTTGTGCGTTGGAGGCTGGGGTGAGCGCAGGTGGCGAAGAAGGTCCAACACACTCGGCTGCATTGCTGGTGGCGCAAACACATTCCTGGCCACTGGTGGATCTGCGAGTGGACTGGTCCGACGATCCGGTCAATGAACTGCGGGCGCTATGGAGTCGTTACCAGCCGCAGATGCAGGATTACCTCGATCGAGCGCTCAACCCTTCAGCGGCTCCAACTTACGGTGTCCCGGGTGATCTGTGAGTTCTTCAGCACCTGAAGCAGAGGCCCTGGATCCAGGCCTGACAAAACTGTTACATGACCTCGTCTCTTTTGATACGACCAGTCGTAACTCCAATCTTGAGCTTATAACTTACGTAGAGGAATATCTCAGTCGTTTCGGAATCGCCAGTCAGCGGATTCATGATGAAACTGGAGGCAAGGCCAACCTGTATGCCACCATTGGACCCCAGGACTTACCTGGGGTGATGTTGTCGGGGCACACCGACGTCGTCCCAGTCGACGGACAGCCCTGGTCTACCGATCCTTTTTCGGTTGCGATGAAGGGTGGACGTTTTTTTGGCCGCGGCACCGCCGACATGAAAGGCTTTATTGCCTGCGTACTTGCGCAGGTGCCTCAAATGCTTGAAATGCCGCTACAGACGCCAATCCATATAGCCCTTTCCTACGATGAAGAAATTGGCTGTATCGGCGTGCACCGACTGCTGGATCTTTTGAAGACCTTGCCGGTGTGCCCGGCTATGGGGGTTGTCGGCGAGCCTACCAGTATGAAAATAATCAACGCCCATAAAGGCAAACAAGGGTGGCGCGTTAATGTCCGCGGCCGAGCCGCGCATTCCGCTTATCCGGTCGAGGGTGTCAATGCGGTAGAGATCGCTGCAGAACTGATTTGTCATATACGACGGATCTATTCGACAGTGCCCGAGACGGGCCCGATCGATAGCGCTTATCGTGTACCCCACAGCACGTTGCATGTGGGGCCGATTCATGGCGGTAGGGCACTGAATATAGTGCCAGATGAGTGTGAGTTCAGTTTCGAAGTTCGCCATTTGCCCCAAGAGACCGCGCAGGGATATTTTCAGCAGATTGTCAGTTATGCCGAGGAAGTACTTGTGCCATTAATGCGCGCAGTAGACCCACAAACCGGAATCTCCTTTGAAGCGCTTGCCGGATACCCGGGTTTGCGCACAGCAGACGATGCTCCGGTCGTACGTTTCATCCAGACGCTGCTGGATGATGCCCAGACGCCAGGAAAAATCAGTTTTGGTTCAGAGGCGGGGTTATTCGGTGAGCAGGTGGGCGTACCTTGTGTCGTCTGCGGTCCCGGAAGCATTCTGCAGGCTCATCGACCGGATGAGTACGTAGATGTTGGGCAATTGGCTCATTGCTGGGATTTTCTGGGCCGATTGATTAGTCATCTTCAAACAGAGCGCTTGCCTGTTTGATGGGGTATTTACCGAAAGGGAGGACATCATGAAAACCATATACAGCGAACAGCACCGGCTGCGTGATGCGAAAACTGAGCTTTACGGGGGTCAGCTGGTTAAACCTTTTGAGCGACCCTCACGGGCCGATATGGTGATCAAGGCGGTACGTCAGTCCAATCTTGGGAAGATCAAAGAGCCCACGTCATATCCGCTGGACCCGGTACTGGCAGTGCACGACGCTGATTTTGTTTCTTTCCTGGAGACTGCCTGGGATGAGTGGCACCAGGTTGGGTACGCGGGCGAGGCGATGGCGACTGTCTGGCCGGCCAGGCGCATGCAGTGTCGAGTGCCGCGTTTTATCGAGGGCAAGATCGGATATTACGCGATGGCCGCAGAGACCACGATCACCGAGGGCACCTGGCCTGCAGCGCTGGCCTCCAAGGATGTCGCGCTGACTGGGGCGCAGGGCCTACTGGCGGGTGAGCGCGGCATATTTTCACTGTGCCGGCCCCCTGGCCATCACGCCGCACGCGATATGTTTGGCGGTTATTGCTTTTTGAACAATGCGGCTATCGGGACCCAGTATTTACGCGATAACGGTGCTGAGCGCGTTGCTATACTGGACGTCGATTTTCATCATGGTAATGGCACCCAGGACATTTTCTACGAGCGCGATGACGTACTTTTCTGTTCATTGCACGGCGATCCCGAAGATGCTTTCCCGCATTTTCTTGGTTACGCAGATGAGATGGGGTTGGGCGCTGGTATGGGCTACAACCGTAACTATCCGATGCCGCCAGGCACACCATTCTCAAAATGGGGCGAATCACTATCCAACGCACTTGAGCACATCGATGAGTTTGCACCACAGTACCTGGTGGTATCCCTTGGGGTGGATACTTTTGAAAACGACCCGATCAGTTTCTTTAAGTTGACAACTCCTGATTACCTGACAATGGGCGAGATGATTGGCGCTCTGAATATACCGACGCTGTTTGTGCTCGAGGGGGGTTATGATATCGACGAAGTCGGTATCAACGCGGTCAATGTGCTAAGGGGCTACGAGAGTTGATCAGAGGGTCTGCAGGTTAAGTTCGGCGATAGATCATGAGTCAGATTCAGTTGATCAGTTCAGCCGTATGTCCTTTTGCCCAACGCAGTCGTATCGTCCTGGCAGAAAAGCGAATGGATTTCGAATTGATAGAGATTGATCTTCATCAAAAGCCAAAGTGGTTTGAGAAGATTTCCCCATATAGCAAGGTTCCAGTTTTACTGCATGGTGATGCTGTGATCTACGAGTCATCGGTAATCAATGAATACCTGGATGAAATAACCCCAAGCCATAGCCTGCTTCCGTCCTCTCCTTTAGAACGCGCTGGCGCACGTATATGGATCGATTTTGATAACACTAAGATCACTCCCATCTTCTACAAGGTCTTGCTGTGTCAAGATGAAATAGTACAAGAGCAGCTAAAAAAGCAGATGATAGAGCATTTACATTTTCTCGAGCGCGAGGGTTTTTCGAATACTGATAGCGGACCATTCTGGTTTGGACGATCGTTGTCTCTGGTGGATATCGCGTTGTATCCGCATTTTGAGCGCTTTGGGGTTTTGGCTCATTATCGGGATCTCGAGTTACCAACTGATTGCAAAAAGATACGTACATGGCTTAACGCGATGAAAGAGTTGCCGAGTGTTCGCCAGACAGCAAATGACGATGCCTATCATATCGCGGCCTACGAAACGTATGCATATGGCACTGCATCGGGAACAACCGCGAAAGATATGCAGATGGCCTGACGTGCCTTTGTATGTACTTTGCCTAAAACCAAGCAGATATCTGATAACACCCTATTTAAGATAACCCAGACGACGAAAGGAATTCCTATGACCACGGCCAGTACGAAATACGATACCCAGTCGATCTGGCGAAAAGATCGCGATCACAACATTCATCCGTGGACCGATTTCGCCTCTTTCAAGGATCAAGGCTCTATGGTGATGTCCCATTCAGACGGAGTTTACGTATTCGATTCTGACGGTAATCGCTATATAGATGGCATTGGTGGGTTGTGGTGCGTCAACATTGGTTATGGCAATGAGGAGATGGCGCAGGCAATTGCCGACCAGGTACGCCAGATTCCCTACTACTCGACTTTTAATCACCTGACCACGCCGCCTGCGGCCACACTGGCAGCGAAGCTTGCCGAGTTGACACCGGGATCTTTAAACCATGTTTTTTTAGGTACCGGCGGATCGATGGCGAATGATTCGGCAGTACGCATCATTCATTTTTATTTCAATCGTCTTGGCCAAACCAGCAAGAAAAAAATTATTGCCAGAACCGATGGTTATCATGGCAGCACCTATCTTGCGATGTCGATGACGGGCGTTACCTTCGATCACCAGGGTTTCGATCTGGCGCCGGACCTGGTGCACCATATTCCCTCACCCAATACCTATCGCCGCCCCGATGGCATGAGCGAAGAGGAGTTCTGCACTGAAAAGGTAGCGGATCTGGAGAACAAGATCGTCGAACTGGGAGCGGAGAATGTCGCCTGTTTTATTGCCGAGCCGATCATGGGCGCAGGTGGTGTGATTGTGCCACCGGCAGGTTATCACCGGCGTACCCGTGAGGTTTGTGACAAGTACGATGTGCTTTATATATCCGATGAGGTGGTAACCGGGTTTGGACGGCTTGGCCATTTCTTTGCTTCCGAAGCGGTTTTTGACCTGGTACCAGACGTGATTACTTGTGCCAAAGGCATCTCCTCTGGCTACCTGCCACTGTCAGCGACGATCCTCTCTGAGAAAATCTATGACGTCATCAGTGTGCCTCAGGCCGAAGGCGCGATGTTCACACATGGCTTTACCTATTCGGGTCACCCGGTGGTCTGTGCGGCTGGGGTCAAGAATATCGAGATCATGGAGCGTGAGAATATCTGCGGGCACGTTCGTGAATGGGGCCCTTACTTTGAATCCCAACTACAGGGTCTGCGTGATTATCCGATTGTGGGTGATGTACGTGGCAGTCACTTCATGATGTGTATCGAGAACGTAGCGGATAAAAAAACCAAGGCTTTGCTGCCAGATGAGGTGGGCATTGGCGGTCGCATTGCACGGCATTGTCAGGAGCGGGGTTTGATCGTGCGACCGATTGCGCATCTCAATGTCATGTCACCTCCGCTGATACTGGATCGGGAGCAGATCGATACGATGGTGGGCATTCTGCACGAGAGCATCCAGGCAACCATGGATGAGCTGGTTCGTGAGAATCTCTGGAGCGGCTGACCACCTCTGGCACGGGTCGCCATCATCCTGAGTAAAAGCAACAACTGTACGGCACTATCATGAGAGAAGTCGTTATTGCCGCCACGCAAATGGCCTGCAGTTGGGACACCGATGCCAATGTGGATCGTGCTGAGGCGCTGGTGCGCCAAGCCGCCAGTCAGGGGGCAAACGTTGTCTTGATACAGGAACTGTTTCAAACCCCGTATTTCTGTGCCGAGCAGAAGCACGAGTACCGGGATCTCGCCCAGCCGCTGGAAGGTCATCCGGTAATCGCCCACATGCAAGATCTTGCCCGTGAGTTGCAGGTGGTTATGCCGGTCAGTTTTTTTGAAAAGGCAAACACGGCGTTATTCAACACAGTGGCTATCGTAGATGCCGATGGCTCGGTGCTTGGCAAGTACCGCAAGAGCCACATTCCGGATGCCATTGGCTACCAGGAGAAGTTCTATTTCAGCCCGGGTGATACAGGGTTTCGGGTTTGGCACACGGCTGCAGGCTGTATTGGTGTCGGTATCTGCTGGGATCAGTGGTTTCCCGAAGCGGCACGTGCCATGACACTGATGGGTGCCGAGATCCTGCTCTACCCCACCGCTATTGGCTGCGAGCCACGGGCGCCAAAGATTAACTCACGCGCCCACTGGACCCGCGTGATGCAGGGGCATGCTGCAGCCAATCTGGTCGCACTCGCTGCCAGTAACCGTATTGGCAAAGAGACCTGGGATACAGACACCATGAATTTCTACGGGGGTTCTTTTATTGCAGGCCCAGAAGGCGAGATTTGTGCCCAGGCCAGTGAAGACCGCGAAGAAATCATCACAGCCCGTTTTGATCTCGACGTGTTGCGTTCACAGCGTCTGGAGTGGGGGATTTTTCGTGATCGGCGTCCCGATCTTTATCAATCTCTGGGCACGCTCGATGGCACAGCTTGAATTGCGCTGGCTAATTTGCCATCAATGATCCGACTAACGAGCGGACTGTAACCCAGTAGGTAGCAGGCTTAAGGCTATATGGATTTCAGTATTCAGCTGTCAGCGGACTATCCGGATAAAAATTACGGCGGAGACAAGGTCTATCAGGACATGCTCGACCAGGCGATTCTGGCGGATCAGTACGGTTTCGATGCGGTGTCGATCACTGAACATCACCTCATCAATTGCCTGATGATGCCGGCACCTCTTCAATTCGCTGTCAAGATTGCAGCGCACACTAAGAACATCAAGATCATGACGTCGGTGGTGGTGTTGCCGCTGCACGATATGCGCGTTTACGCCGGAGAAGTGGTGGTTGCCGATATATTGACCGAGGGTCGATTGTTACTGGGCGTGGGCCGAGGTGCTTTTAAATATGAGATGGAGCGCCTTGGGGTACCTATGGGCGAGACCCGAGCTCGGTTCGATGAATCGTTGGATGTGTTACAGGCGCTTTTGACCGAAGAAGAGGTCAGTTGGAATGGCGAGTATTATCAGTTTGATCCGCTGACCATCATGCCGCGTCCGGTTCGCCCCGGGGGTCCTCCGATTGTGATTGCGGTGATGAACCCGGAGGGCATATACCACTGTACCCGACGCGGTTTTCATATCCAGACCACCCCGTTGTCGGGCGATCACCAGTTACTGGTGGATCAGGTGGCCGCATTCAAGCGGGCCAAGGCTGAGATGGGCGGGAAAGGACAGGGCCTCTCCCTCAGTCTATCGCGGGTCGGGTTTCTGGCCAGCAGCGAGGCTGAAAAACAGGAGCGAATCCGCGAAGCCTATGACTATTACAGTCGCTTCGATAATGTCTATACGGGCCCGGGCCTGGTCGATGCCGGAATGATCCGCCCGTTACCGCGCAAGCAAAGTATGAAAGAGCTGGCCGAGAGTTTATTGATATGTACCCGCCAGGAGATGATCGACAAGCTCGCACCCTATGCCGAACTGGGTATCGATCGGTTGATCCTGAGCCCCAATTTTGGTTCGGATCCGCAACTGACCCGTGACGCCTTACAGCATTTTGCACAAGACGTCATGCCGTTTTTTATCGACTCCAGTTCGGCCCGGGCCACTGCAACCCTCTAAAGTATTATTTTTATTTAAGGAGAACTTAAATGTCCCTGATCCAAGTACAGATGTTTTCGGGCCGCACCCCCGAACAAAAACGAAACCTAGTGCGCGCCTTGACTGATGCTTTTGTGCAAACCGTCGGTAGCACGCCCGATGCTGTCGATGTGATCCTGACTGATATCGAGAAAAGCGATTGGGCTCGAGGCGGTGAACTCTTTTCTGATAAGGTTTTGGGTGGTTAGCGATCGGATGATTGACAGTATCGCCTGCAGTTTCAGTATTACAGGGCAGGGGCCTGCACTGTTTTTGATCCATGGCATCGGCGCGTCGCGCCAGACCTGGCATAAGGCTCTGCCATCTCTCGCTGCGCATTTCACAGTGGTGACTTACGACCTGCGTGGTCATGGCGAGTCGCCTTTGCCAGATGGCGATTTTGTGTTGGATGATCTGGTTGAGGATCTGGAGAAAGTGCGCCAGCGCAGTGGTTTTGAGCAGGCCCATTTTGCCGGTCATTCTCTGGGCGGGATGATTGGCCCGGC